>CALEIM010000001.1 GCA_937876395.1 uncultured Wenzhouxiangella sp.
CTCCGACCTCCGACCTCCGACCTCCGACCTCAGCCCCGGCGCCGGTTGGGAATAATGCTGTCAACCAGCAGCAAGATCGCGCCGATCACGATAGCTGAATCGGCCAGGTTGAAGATTGGCCAGTGCCACTCGTGGTAGTGGACGTCGATGAAGTCGATGACGTAGCCGAAGCGCAGGCGATCAACCAGATTGCCCATCGCGCCACCAATGATCAGAGCCAGCGAGGCGGGTAGCAGCCGCGCGCGATGTGGCAGGCGCCACAGCCAGATCAGCAGTGCAATCACGATCAGGCTGGTGGTAATGGTCAGAAACCAGCGCTGCCAGCCGCTACCGCCGGCCAGAAAGCTGAACGCGGCACCGGTGTTGTGGCCCAGGGTCAGATTGAGCCAGGAAAAAACCTCAAGCGGCCGGTAGAGGGCCAGGTAGTGCATCGCCAGATGCTTGGTCAGCAGGTCAAGACCGGTGATCACGGCCGCCAGCAGCAGCCAGCTTCCGTAGCGAGTCGGGCGCATCGGCAGCATCTTCAGCCCCAGTGCCGGGTCTCGCCCGAACCGTCGATATTGTCCTCGCATCGCTGGCACAGCTCCGGGTGCGCCTGGCTTTGCCCGACCGAATCGCGGTGGTGCCAGCAGCGCACGCATTTGGCGTGCTCGGTCGGACGAACCGACAGTTTCAGCGTGTCGCCGTCGATTTCTGCACTTTCCATGGGATCGGCCACCGACCCGAGATGGACGTCGGAGGAGATGAATAAAAAGCGCAGCTCATCGCCGACGGCCGCCAGCTCTTCGCCCAGGCGACCGTTGGCTTCGAGGGTGATTTCGGCGGCCAGCGAGGCTCCGATGGTTTTGTCGCGACGCAGCTGCTCCAGGTGAGGGCCAACGACTTCGCGCACGCGGCGCAGGCGCTCGATTGACTGACGCGCTGTCGCCTCGTCTTCGACCAGGTTTGGATACCAGCCGGCCAGCATGACTGATTCGCCGCGCTGGCCGGGCATCTCCTGCCAGATTTCTTCGGCGGTAAAGCAGCAGATCGGCGCCAGCCAGCGCACCAGTGCTTCGAGGATGTGATACATGGCCGTCTGCGCCGAGCGACGGGCCGGATGATCTTCGGGCAGGGTGTAGAGTCGATCCTTGATGATGTCGAGATAGAACGCGCCCATGTCGACGCTGCAGAAATGATGCACGTTCTGATAGACGTTCAGGTAACGATAGTTGCGATAGGACTCGCTGACTTCCTGCTGCAAACGGGCGGCCAGATCCACGGCATGGCGATCCAGCGGCAGCAGCTCGTCAATTTTGCAGGCGTGTTGCTCAGGATCGAAGCGGTCGAGATTGCCGAGCAGAAAACGCGCCGTGTTGCGGATTCGCCGGTAGGCGTCGGCAACGCGCTTGAGGATTTCATCGGAAACGCTCATTTCCTGGCGGTAGTCGGCCGCCGCGACCCACAGGCGCAGGATATCGGCGCCCAGGCTGTTCATCACCTGCTGCGGGGCGACCACGTTGCCCAGCGACTTCGACATCTTGCGCCCGTCGGCATCCACGGTAAAGCCGTGGGTAAGTACCTGTCGATAGGGGGCGGTGCCGTGCATGGCCACTGAAGTCAAAAGTGACGACTGAAACCAGCCGCGGTGCTGATCCGAGCCTTCCAGATACAGATCAGCCGGACGCTCCAGCTCATCGCGCTGATCAAGCACGCAGTAGTGGCTGACGCCGGAGTCAAACCAGACGTCGAGAATGTCGGAAACCGGCCGGTAGCGCTCGGCATCCACGCCGAGGCGTTCGGCAATGTCATCGGCATACCAGGCATCGACGCCTTCGCGCTCGACAATCTCGGCCAGGCGGCCAAGCAGCGCCGGGGTGTCGGGATGTGCCTGCTCGTTTTCGCGATCAATGAACAGGCCCAGCGGCACGCCCCAGGTGCGCTGGCGCGAAATGCACCAGTCAGGACGTGATTCGACCATGCCACGAATGCGCGCCTGACCCCAGTCAGGCACCCAGCCAACCTTGTCGATAGCGGCCAGAGCCTGCTCGCGCAGGTTGGCCTGATCCATGGAAATGAACCACTGCGGCGTGGTGCGGAAGGCGGTCGGCGTCTTGTGTCGCCAGCAGTGCGGGTAGCTGTGTTCGAAATCTTCGGCTATCAGCAGGGTCCGGTTGGCGCGCATGGCGTCGATCAGCAGCGCGTTGGCCTTCCAGACGTGTTGGCCGCCAACGATCGGCGTTGAATCCACAAACACGCCGCGACCGTCAACCGGATTAACCACCGGCAGCTTGTAGAGGCTGGCAACCTCGAAGTCTTCCTGGCCGTGGCCGGGGGCGGTGTGCACGGCACCGGTGCCG
>CALEIM010000002.1 GCA_937876395.1 uncultured Wenzhouxiangella sp.
CCTCAAGAAGATTGAGCGTTTGCAGCAGCGCCGGGCCCTGGGTCCAGACGGTCAGTTTGTAGACATCGATGTCGCGGTAACGGGTGGTGACCGGACTTTCGAATTTCATCTCCCAGTTGACCAGGTCGTCCCGGGTCAGCAGTCCGCCGGCAGCGCGCGTGGCGCGGACGATTTCCGCGCCGATATCGCCTGAATAAAAGCGGTCATAGGCAGCCTGGATGGCTTGTTTGCGCGTCTGGCCCTGTTCCAGCGCCTGCTGTTCGGCCGCCACCAGCTTTCTCAAGGTGGCCGCCAACTCGGGCTGGCGAAAGATTTCACCGGCCCGCGGGGCGGCGCGCTGCTCCGGATGCTCGGGGTCGTGGTGGGGCAGAAAAACCCGGATTGAATCCGGCCACTGCTCCAGCACCGCGCGACGGCGTTCGATATTGTCCGCCTGCGCTGCTTCAATCGGATAGCCATCGGCCAGTTCAATTGCCGGTGCCAGTACTTCGGCCAGGCTTAGGCGGCCGTACTCGGCGACCATCCTCATCAGTGCACCTGGCGTGCCCGGCGTGGTGGCTGCCAGCGGGCCAAACTCAGGCGGATAGAGCATGCCCCGATCGTGGAAAAGTTCCGGTGTCGCGCCGCTGGGTGCCACCCGCAAGCCGTTGACGCCGATGACTTTGCCGGTTTCGGGGTTGTAGATCAGCGCCTGGGTTTCGCCGCCCCAGCCGAGCGTATCCCACATCGTGGCGGTGGCCGCAAGCATGGCGGCGGCGGCGTCGACCGCATTGCCGCCGCGCTCAAAGGTCTGCGCGCCGGCCGTTGCAGCGAGTGGCTTGCCGGTGATGGCCATCCAGTGCTGGCCGTGCAGAATCGGCCGGGCGTCGGTCTGGGCCTGCGCGGTCGACGGGGCAACCAGCAGCGCAAGCGCGGCGATCAGCAGCGCGTGGATCAATCCGCCTGATCGTGACGACATGGGTTTTTCCTCTTGAGGTGTCGGCCGATGATACTATTGCGCGCACCCTTTCGTTTCACGGTCCCGGCGGCGCCGGGCGACTCCGGCGTGCGAATGATCCGACCATGAAAATGATTGCCCGCTATGCCACGCACTCGCAAGCCGAAGAGCGCGCGGCTTTCCTTCGCTCGCGCGGCATTGCCACGCATGTCAGCGACATGGCCTCGCTGCGCCTCAACCTGGCCCATCAAGGGAAATACCGGGCCGCGCTGTGGGCGGTGCTGCCCGAGCAGGCTGACGACGCCGCACGCCTGCTCGAAGACCCCGAGCATCAGGCGACAACGGCGCTCAATCAGCACGAGTTCCAGCTTCTGCAAGGCGCGGGCGCTGAAGCTGCTCGCCGCTTGATGATCCGCTGGCTGCTGATCACCGTGGTCGGCCTGGCCGGTGTGGCCGCTTTGGTCTACGTTCTTGGAGTCGCTTAGCGAGTGCCTGAAGGTGCGGAAATGTACCGGGCAGCACGCCAGCTTTCCGAAACCATCGGCAACCAGCCCCTGGTGCAAGTCTGGTTTGACGGCCAGGCCTGCCATCGCTGCAACGCGACCATCGTCCGTCTGCCGGTCTGCCCGTCTGCCCGTCAGCCAGCGCCGCCTCTATCACTGCTCGAACTGCCAGCCTGGCTGATCCAGAAAGGCAATTTTCAGAAAATCCAGATCGTCTTTGCTGATCGGCGCGCTGCCTTCCCGGCATTGCCCGTCAGCGGCGATGAGCAGGCGGCAGGCCGATACGATCAGTGAGTGGTTGACGTCGACCGGGGCAAAATTCCGCCGGCGAATTTCCAGGGCCTCAGCGGCCCGCTCCCGGGCCAGTGGCTGATCGCCGTGAACCAGCGCCACGGCCGCCAGACCCATCAAGGGTTCAGCCCGCCGCGGGTGGCTGAGCAGCTCGGGCTGCTGGAAGATTTCCACCGCGGCGCCGAACTGCGCTTCGGCGTGCCCGACCTTGCCATGCTTGAGCAGGGCCCAGCCCAAGTCGCTGCGGGCAAAGGCCAGCAGGTGGCTGGCGGTGGAAAAACCCTGAGTATAGGCGTCAACCGTTTTCAGCAAAAGTCGTTCGGCGGTTTCCAGATCATCTTCAGCCAGTGCCAGGACGCCCAGCCAGTGATCGGTCCAGATCAGTCCGGTCCAGTCCGGGCCGAGCATTTCCAGGCGCATCCTGCGAGCCTCGTGCAAGACATCCCCGGCCCGGGACAGACGACCGGTCAGCAGCAACAACTGTCCGTAGTGTTCCAGGCCGGCGGCAATGTTGGCGTGAGGTGCTTGCAGTTGGTGGTCGCGGTTCAGTGCTTCGAGCAGGCGTTGTTCGGCGCGTGGGTAGTCGCCCATGTCACGCAGAATCATGCCGAGAATGCGATGGGACCAGGCCGGGTAGTGGCCGCTGGCCAGTGCCCTGTTGGCCTCTTCCAGGGCCTGTTCGTAAAAGCCACGGCTGTGCAGCAAATCGGCCAGGTGGAGTCGAATTTGACTTGTGGCGGGTATATCCGCAGCGTTGCCGGGCTGTCGCTCGGCGAGCGCCTCGGGATCGAGCGGGTAGCAGGTCCGGCCGTCGACCAGCTCCGGCAGGCCGGCATTCGGCAGGACCGAGATCGGGCCGCGCCAGTTGGTAGCGAGATGCGCCAGATGCTCGGCCATCTCCTGCGGCCCGGTGGCGCAGTTCAGGCCGATGGCATCGACGTCCAGGGCCCGCAGGGTGGTCAGCGCGGCACCGATTTCGGAGCCGAGCAGCATGGTGCCCGTGGTCTCCACGGTGACGTTGACGAAGATGGGCAGGTCCACCCCGGCGGCCTTCGCGGCGCGCTCGCCGGCGCCGATCACCAG
>CALEIM010000003.1 GCA_937876395.1 uncultured Wenzhouxiangella sp.
ACGCGCAGGGCGAACGTTTCATGGAGCGCTACGCGCCCAACGCGAAGGACCTGGCCTCGCGCGACGTGGTCAGCCGCTCGATGACGATGGAGATCCGCGAGGGCCGCGGCGTCGGCGAGCACAAGGACCACATCCATCTCGACCTGACCCATCTGGATCCGGCCGACATCCACAAGAAGCTGCCGGGCATCGCCGAGAGCGCGAAGATCTTCGCCGGCGTGGATGTGGAAAAGCAGCCGATCCCGGTGATCCCGACCGTGCACTACAACATGGGCGGCATTCCGACCAACTACCACGGCGCGGTTGTCACGCACCGGGACGGCAACCCCGAAAGCACGGTGCCGGGCCTGTATGCCGTTGGTGAGGCAGGCTGCGTGTCGGTTCACGGCGCAAACCGTCTCGGCTCGAATTCGTTGCTTGATCTGATTGTCTTCGGTCGCGCCGTGGCGATCCACTGCGGTGAAACCATTGATCCGGACCAGACCCATGCGCCGCTGCCCGAGGGCACCCTCGATCGCCTGGTTGGCGAGTTTGATCGCCTGCGACATGCCGACGGTGATCTGCCGACCGCCGAGATCCGCGATCGTATGCAGCGCACCATGCAAAACCACGCTGCGGTATTCCGAACCGGTGAAACACTGGCCGAGGGCTGTACACAGATTGCCGAAGTTGCTGCACAGTTTGACCGCGTCAAAGTCATGGACCGCTCCATGGTTTGGAACTCCGATCTGGTCGAGACTCTGGAGCTGCGCAACCTGCTTGGCAATGCGGTCACCACCATGGTGGCCGCTGAAAACCGCACCGAAAGCCGCGGTGCACATGCGCGTGAAGACTATAGCGAGCGCGATGACGACAACTGGATGAAGCATTCGCTGATCTGGATGGACGAGGCGCATCAAACGCGCATCGACTATCGCCCGGTCCACCTGCACACCCTGACCGACGAATGCGAAGTCATTCCGCCACAGGCACGGACGTATTAATCATGGCCGAGTTCAGACTTCCCAAAAACTCCCGCATCAGCAAGGGCAAGCATTACCCGGCGCCGGATGGCGCCAAGCGGGTCAAGACATTCCGCATCTATCGCTGGAATCCCGACAGCGGTGAAAACCCGCGCATCGACAGCTATGACATCGATCTCGATAGCTGCGGGCCAATGGTGCTCGACGCCGTCATCAAGATCAAAAACGAGATTGACCCAACCCTGACTTTCCGGCGCTCTTGCCGTGAAGGCATCTGCGGCTCGTGCGCCTTCAATATTGACGGTGGCAATACCCTGGCCTGCACCAAGGGCATCGACGAGATTTCCGGCGACGTCAAGATCTACCCGCTGCCGCATATGCCGGTGGTGAAGGATCTTGTGCCGGACCTGACCCATTTCTACGCCCAGTACGCTTCGATTCAGCCGTGGATTCGCACTCAGAGCACGGCGCCGCCCGACAAGGAGCGCCTCCAGTCACCCGAGGATCGCAAGCAGCTTGATGGCCTGTATGAGTGCATCCTGTGCGCATGCTGCTCAACTGCCTGCCCGAGCTACTGGTGGAGCGGCGAGCGCTACATGGGTCCGGCGGTGCTGCTCCAGGCCCATCGCTGGCTAGTCGATTCACGCGATGAAGCGACCGGAGATCGCCTCGATTTTCTTGAGGACCCGTTCCGCCTGTATCGCTGTCATACGATCATGAACTGCACCCAGACCTGCCCGAAGGGTCTGAACCCGGCCAAGGCGATCGCCGAAATCAAGAAGATGATGCTGGCCCGTCGCAGCCTGTAGCGGGCGGCAGTCAGAGGTCCCAGAAGCCTGGGAGCCCGATATGACGAACCAAACTGCCGATCTGCAGCGGAAACTGCGCTGGCGCTGCCGGCGCGGAATGCAGGAACTTGATGTCATGCTACTGCGCTGGCTGGATGATGCCTGGCTTGAAGCTGACGAGGCTCAGCGCCGTGCCTTCGCCCGACTGCTTGAATTCGAAGATGATCTGCTGTGGGATTGGCTGGGCGGCCAGACCCGGCCGGACGACGGTCTGAACACCATTGTGGACGAGATTCGTGCGCTCAGCTTCAGCTCCCCTGAGCATTGATAGCTCCATCGGCCCGGCGCTCGGAGCGGCGCTGATCGTTGCAATTCTCACCGTCTTTGCCGTGGTCGGCCTGGTCTGGGTCGGCCTGCCAATCTGGCTGCGTCTGCTGCTGGCCGTGGTTTGCGCGCTGGTCGGCACACTGTCCTGCTACGGCCTGGTGAAGCCCCGCTGGCGTCGCATCAAGCTTG
Organism: uncultured Wenzhouxiangella sp.; assembly: GCA_937876395.1. Classification (GTDB taxonomy): domain Bacteria; phylum Pseudomonadota; class Gammaproteobacteria; order Xanthomonadales; family Wenzhouxiangellaceae; genus Wenzhouxiangella. Next base: position 2,267 of record CALEIM010000003.1, read on the forward strand.
CAGGTGCCGAGCTCAAACTTGCCGATGCTGCCGGCACCGGGTTATCGGCCCGAATGATCGGCCGGCCCTTTGTCAGCCCGTTTTATGTTGGCTTTCGCTGGCGTGCCGTCGCCGGCGGTGCGGTTCGCTCACTGGGTTTGTTCCGCGGCCAGCTCTCTGCTGACGCGCACCGGCGCATGGTTACCCTGCTGCGCTATCATCAAAACACATGAAGCGATTTTTCCGCACGCTGTTCAAGTGGTTTTTCCGTCTGCTGCTGGTCAGCCTGCTGATCGCGGTTGTCCTGACCTTGCCGCTGCGCTGGATTGATCCGCCGACTTCAGCCTTCATGCTGCTCGATCGTTATCAACAGCAGCGCCCGGTGCGGCAGGAGTGGCTACCGCTGGCCGAGATTTCCGAACACCTGGCCCTGGCGGTGATTGCTTCCGAAGATCAGAACTTCCCGCATCATTTTGGCTTTGACCTGGGCGAGATCCGCGACGCGGTCGAAACCCGCATGGAAGGCGGCAGGTTGCGCGGTGCCAGCACGATCAGCCAGCAGCTCGCGCGTAATCTGTACCTGTGGCCCGATCGAAGCTGGCTGCGCAAGGGGCTGGAGTTTGGTCTGACGGTGCCGCTGGAACTGTTTTTGCCCAAGCACCGCATGCTGGAAATCTATCTCAATATTGCCGAGTTCGATGACGGTGTGTTCGGGGCTGAAGCGGCGGCACAGCATTATTTCGCCAAGCCAGCGGCCCGTCTCAGTCGCAGCGAGGCGGCCTTGCTGGCGGCGGTTCTACCCGCACCTAAGCGGCTCAATCCGGACCGTCCTGACGCCTATATGCTTGAGCGCCAGCGCTGGATCATCGGCCAAATGGAAAATCTCGGCTCGCAGTGGGTTCCGGCCCCATGACGCTAATCCGAGCAAACTCATCTGCGGAATACTGGTTCGAGGAAGGCTGCTGGATCAGCGAGCTGAGCAACAGCCCAGCCGATCCCGGTCTGTCGGTTGCGCGCGTTCGCGTGCCGCCTGGGGCTACCACGCGCTGGCACAGTCTGGCCGGCATTGTCGAGCGCTACCTGATCGAATCAGGTCGTGGCCGGGTTGAGCTGGGTAACGGATTGCGCGAAGAGCTGCAAAGCGGTGACGTCATCGTAATCGAGGCGGGCATGGCCCAGCGCATTGTCAATGTTGGTGCCAATGAGCTGCATTTTCTGGCCCTGTGCACGCCGCGCTTCCGGCCCGGGTGCTATCGTGATCTGGAAGATGACCATGGACCGTCCGGGACGTCGCCCCGACCTACGACCACTGAACGGTAGCTTGGGCCGTCCCGCCCTTTCAGGTATCAATCCGGTTTTCGATCAGCGAGGCGACCACCTCCGGGTCGGCCAGGGTTGAAATATCGCCAAGTTGGTCATGTTCATCGGCGGCAATCTTGCGCAGGATGCGCCGCATGATCTTGCCGGACCGGGTTTTCGGCAGGGCCGGTGCCCACTGCAGATGGTCGATGGTAGCGATCGGGCCGATCTCCTTGCGTACCCACTGCACCAGTTCGCGGGCCAGGGCTTCGTCTTCGGTGTGACTGGCCATCAGGGTGACATACGCGTATACGCCCTGACCCTTGATGGCATGCGGAAAACCGACCACGGCGGCCTCGGCCACGGCGGAGTGAGCGACGAGCGCAGATTCGAGTTCAGCAGTGCCCAGGCGATGGCCGGATACATTGATGACGTCATCGACGCGGCCCGTAATCCAGAAATAGCCGTCTTCATCGCGCCGCGCACCGTCGCCGCTGAAATAGCGGCCCGGATAGGTCGAGAAATAGGTTTCACCAAAGCGCTTGTGGTCACCGTGGATGGTGCGCATCTGGCCCGGCCAGCTATCGGTGATTACCAGATGGCCGCTGGCCACGCCATCAAGCGTGTTGCCATCGGCATCCACCAATTCTGCCTGAATACCGGGCAGGGGCAGCGTGGCTGAACCGGGCTTGAGATCTGTTGCTCCAGGCAGCGGGCAGATCAGAATGCCGCCGGTTTCGGTCTGCCACCAGGTATCAATCACCGGACAGCGGCTGTCGCCGACCACGCGGAAATACCATTCCCAGGCTTCCGGGTTGATTGGCTCGCCAACCGTTCCGAGAACCCGCAGCGAGCGGCGGCTGGTTTTCTTTACCGACTCGTCGCCAGCCTGCATCAGGGCACGGATGGCGGTTGGTGCGGTGTAGAAGATGCTCACCTTGTGCTTGTCGATGACCTGCCAGAACCGGCTGTGGTCCGGGTAGTTCGGGATGCCTTCAAACATCAGCGTCGTTGCACCGTTGGCCAGCGGACCGTAAACGATGTAACTGTGCCCGGTGACCCAGCCGACATCGGCTGTACACCAGTAAACGTCGTCAGGCTGATAATCGAAAGCCAGCTCATGCGTCCAGGCAGACCAGGCCAGATAGCCGCCCGAGGTGTGCAGCACGCCCTTGGGTGCGCCGGTTGAGCCCGAGGTATACAGGATAAACAGCGGGTCTTCAGCGCTCATCGGCTCAGGCGGGCAGTCGTCGTCAACCTGTTCAAGCAGCTCATGCAGCCAGTGGTCGCGCTCTGAATTCCAGTCAACGCCATGGCCGGTATTCTGGACGACCACCACGGCGTTCACGCAGGACGCTGCCTTGTCGTTCTCAAGCGCGCGGTCCACGTTTGCCTTGAGGGGCGTGGTTCGTCCGCCGCGGCGGCCCTCGTCGGCGGTAATGACGCATCTGGAGTCACAGTCAACGATCCGGCCAGCCAGGGCATCCGGTGAAAAGCCGCCAAAAACAACCGAATGAACCGCACCAATCCGGGTGCAGGCGAGCATGGCAATCGCGGTTTCGGGGGTCATCGGCATGTACAGGGTGACTCGATCGCCGCGACCAACGCCAAGATTTTTCAGTGCATTGGCAAAGCGGCAGACGCGCTCATGGAGCTGCTGATAGGTAATTTCCTCGTGCCGGTCGGGGTCGTCACCTTCCCACAATATGGCAACCTGATCGCCACGTGATTCAAGGTGCCGGTCAATGCAGTTGGCGCTGACATTGAGTACGCCATCTTCAAACCAGCGAATGTGCAGATCATCGAGATCAAAGGACACGTCCTTGATTTTGGTGTACGGCTCGATCCAGTCCAGACGTTTTCCGATCCGGTCCCAGAACAGATCTTCATTTTCAGCCGCCTGTCGGGTGAGCATCCGGAACGCCTTTTGGTCAACCTGAGTGGACTGTGTGAGGTGATCAAAAACGGGGTAGAGCGCAGGCTTCGATGGCTGTTCGGACATGTGACTTACCTTTTCAATGCAGGAAACGAACTCTGATCCAGATTCTACCAGCAGGTCAGGCCTGTAAAGTCAGCGTACTTCTCGGCCCAGGCTGCCCCAATGCTGGGGCAGGGCGCTTCACAGGCCGTAGCGAGTGAGCAGGTCGATCAGTTCATCGATACGGTTGATTGCCTGCTCCGATGTGACTGCCGGCTGTTGAAGGCTACGACGTAAATGCTCGCTCAGGATGCTGACTTCGACCGCTCTCAGAGCCGAGCGCGCCGCGCGGAGCTGGGTCAGGATTTCGCGGCTGCCGCGCTCTTCGTGGATCATTCGGACCACGCCTTCCACCTGACCACGAGCGCGATTAAGGCGCTGAATCTGATTTTGACAAGCCGTCTTCTCACTCATGCTGGCAGGGTACCCCGCTGGGGTATATGGCGCAAATCGAATTTGCTTCAAGCAAGTCTGAGGTATTAAATATCAGTAACTTGCATAACAGTCATCATGCGTTTGTTTATGTCGTTCCACGGCCAGGTCGGGGGTATCCGAAGGCAGAGTGAAAGCAGGAAGTAGACAAAAAAAGAGCACTGCACGCGCTGACGGCGTGCAGTGCTCGAAGATTCAAAGTGAAGCGAGGAGGAAAATCAGGCAGCGCGGCGTTGAGTCCTGCCTTGCTGATTACTACGTCCTCCCACACCGGAGGCTTTCTGGCCGCGGGAGCGTTGGCGACGCGAATTGTGCCTGGCATTGGGCGCCTCCTTGCCGGCCCGGGCCTTGCCTCCTCCGCCGCGTCGGGCCGGAGTCTTGCCGGCCTCCCGAGACAGGGGTTCAGTGGCTTCGTAGCCGTCAACCCCGTAGGTGGGGATTTCGACCTTGACCAGCTTGCGAATGTCCTCAAACAGGCCGTGTTCCGAGCCCGCCACCAGTGATACGGCAAGGCCGTCGTTACCGGCGCGGCCGGTGCGGCCAATGCGGTGCACGTAGTCTTCGGGCACGTTCGGAATTTCAAAGTTGACGACGTGCGGGAGCTGGTCAATGTCCAGGCCGCGTGCGGCAATATCGGTGGCGACCAGCACCCGGATGCGGTTTTGCTTGAATTCCTTCAAGGCCTTGGTGCGCGCAGCCTGGCTTTTGTTGCCGTGAATTGCCGAGCTGCTCAAGCCATCCGCTTCGAGCTGCCGGGCGAGGCGATTGGCGCCGTGCTTGGTGCGCGTAAACACCAGCACCTGGCGCCAGTTATTCGAGCCAATCAGCCAGGACAGCACTTCGCGCTTGTCCTTCTGGTCGACCCGGAAAGCCTGCTGGGCAATTCGGTCGACGGTCGAGTTCGGCGGCGCGGTCTCCACTCTTTCCGGATTATTCAGATAGCGCTTGGCCATCTCGCCAATCTCTTTGGAGAAGGTGGCCGAAAACAGCAGTGTCTGGCGCTTTTTCGGCAGGGCGTTGACGATCCGGTCGATGGCCGGGCGAAAACCCATATCCAGCATTCGGTCGGCCTCGTCGAGCACCAGGGTTTCGATGCCGCTCAGGTTGATGGTGCCGCGCTGCATATGGTCGATCAGGCGGCCGGGCGTGGCAACCACCAGATCGACGCCGCGCTGCAGTTTGCTGATCTGGGGGTTGATGTTCACGCCGCCAAAGATTTCGACCGAGCGCAGCTTGACATGCCGGCTGTAGGCGCGCAGGTTTTCATTGACCTGGGCAGCCAGTTCACGGGTCGGAATCAGGATCAGCACGCGCGGATGGCGCTGATGTCCGGTCTGCTCGCTCAGGGCGTGCAGCAGGGGGAGGGTGAAGGCCGCCGTCTTGCCGGTGCCCGTCTGGGCACTGGCCATCAAATCACGGCCAGCCATCACCAGCGGAATGGCGCGCTGTTGAATCGGCGTCGGGCTGGCATAGCCCTGCTCGCTGACAGCACGCAGCAGTTCGGCCTTGAGGCCGAGAGAGTCAAAGTTCATATTGGTCCTTAGTTCTGGGCCAAGGCATAAAAAATCCCGAAGAGTTCGGGGAGGTACAAATCGGGGAGAGGCCTTGGCCAGGATCATTTCGACCCTGTCTATCCGCGAGAGGGCGCTGATTCATCCGCTGCACAGGGTGTGCCACGATCAGCTGCGTGGCGCAAGATAGCACAGTTTTAACGGCAGCGCCGGATTATTTGCCGGATTGAAATTGGTGGAAGGGGCCGGGCGGCGCGAGTCCGCCCGGCAACGCGACTCCAGGCAACGGGTCAATCCAGTATGAAACTGACCCGCATGGTGACCCGGTAGCGAACGACATCGCCGTTTTCAACAACGACTTTCTGTTCGGAGACCCACGCACCACGCACATTCTTCAGGGTTTTGTCGGCGCGCTTGATGCCACGTTTGACAGCATCATCGAAGCTCTCTGTTGATTCAGACGAGATTTCTACAACTTTTGCTACGCTCATGGGAACTCTCTCCTTATTGGGTTTGAAATGAGCTGGCCAACGACCAGCCCGGCCATGGACTTGTCGGCCGGTACTGCCGACCACAGCTTGAGCTCATTGTCCACACTGGCGAGCCGGATTTCCAGTGCTCAACGATTTGGCGCATCTCGGCAGGCTACCCCATGATGTCTGTAGGAGCGGCTTTAGCCGCGATGGCGGAAACCGCAACCCGGGGGCTGAAATTCGGGTGGTATGATCAACGCAGGTACGCATGACCACTGGCTGGAGAAGCAGCCTTGGAATGTTGGTAATCGTCCTTGACAATCTGATGGCGGCCTGTGCGTCCTCTCCGGCTGCGGTGCCTTACCGCTGCCGGTCATTACACCGAACTGATGCGGAGGGTTTCCCGATCCGGGTACGTGGAGGAGGCGCCACACTGAATATGCCTCCGTGGGTTTACCGGCTGATTTATCGAGCGCCGCGTCTCCATGCAATGATGCGATCGGTGCTCGGCTTTTGCGGCATCAGCACCACCCGAGTTTTGCTGATGGAGCCAGTCCGGGAATCGGACTCGAAGCGCCGCCACCATTGGCTGGAGCAATAACGGCAAATGCGCTTCTCATTGAACGGTGGGGCGCGCAGCCCATTTGGACGGTGGTGGCGCAAAGCCCGGGCATGGCTCAAGGCGCTGCGACTGCAGTTCTATCCCATGAGCTGGGCGGCCTATACGATCGGCGCGATCGGCGCCGCCGGCGGCGAGGTCGTCCGGAGTTCAGCCTCATACTGGCTGGGCTATTGCGTTGTATTTTTTGGCAAAGCATGCACGGTCTTTGTCAATGAATGGTTCGATTACGACAGTGACCGGCGCAATACCCAATCCAGCCTGTTCAACGGTGGCTCACGCGTGTTGGTAGACGGACACCTTCAGCGCAAGGAATTGCGCGCGGGAGTTTTTGTAGTCCTGCTGGCAATGATCACTTTTGCCGCGGTTCTTGTTGAGCATGTCGGCGGCCTGCCGCTGGCGGTGGTACTGAGTGTGGCAGTGATTCTGGGTCTCGGCTATACGGCACCCCCACTCAAACTGGCCTGGCGTGGGCTGGGCGAGCTGGATGTGGCGGTGATGCACAGCTTGCTGATGATCATGCTCGGCTACCTGGGGCAGGGCGGCCAATGGTCAGATCCATTTCCGTGGCTGGTAGCAGCGCCACTGCTGGTCGCGATATTTCCGTCAATCATTCTCTCCGGTCTGCCGGATGCAGAGGCTGATCGCGCGGCGGGAAAGAATACTCTTGCCGTGCGCTGGGGAGTCAAACCGACGCTGCTGGCGGCGGCTGGCACGAGCGCAGGCGCGGTGCTGCTGGCCGTACTGCTCAAGGATCTTCCGGTGCTTCGGGGGAGCCTGGACGGATTGATCGTATGGGCCGCGCCGCATGCGGTTTTACTGATCGCCCTGATTATTCACTATTGGTGGAGGGGGGCACCGGTTGGACGGATCGACGGTTTGATGGTGGCTTCGATGTCGTATGTGGTCTGGTTTGTACTGTTTCCGCTGCTTAATTTATGGTGAGAGCTTGCATCTGAATCAGGTTTTGACAAGCCTGATGTCGGCCGATACGCTTGAACTTTCCAGCACATGGAGCGAGTAACGTGTCAGCAAATGAGGTTCTGAAGTTCTGGTTCGAGGAAATTGAGCCGCCCCAGTGGTGGAAAGTTGACCCGGATTTTGATGCCGGAATTCGTCAGCGTTTTGGCCCGCTGCTGGCCCAGGCCGCAAAGGGCGAGTTATTTGAATGGCGCGCTGACGCATCCGGAAGACTGGCTGAAATCATCGTCCTTGACCAGTTCTCACGCAATATCCATCGCAACACACCGGGCGCGTTTGCCAATGACGCCATGGCCCTGGCGCTCTCTCAGGAAGCGGTCGCCGGCGGGGCCCTGAAAGACCTCAGCCAGACCGAGCGCGGTTTTCTGCTGTTGCCCTACATGCACAGCGAGTCACGCCTGATTCACCGTCATGCCGAGCGCCTGTACCGGGAACACGCCGCAGCCGAGAACCTGGAATTCGAAATCAGGCATCGGGAAATCGTCGATCGCTTCGGCCGTTACCCGCATCGAAACGCCATCCTCGGCCGGGAGTCCAGTGCTGAAGAAATCGAGTTTCTGAAGCAGCCGGGATCCAGCTTCTGAGAGTCTGTGGGTTGACCTGCCTGATCGATGCGGGTATCGTAATACTAATATCATATCGATAGGTGGTGCCATGATGACGGTTACGGTCTCCCCGAAGTATCAGATTGTCATCCCGAAGGAAATTCGTGAATCGATGGGCATCAAGTCCGGGCAGAAAGTCCAGATGATTGCCTATCAGGGTCGAATCGAGGTTATCCCCATCAAATCGATGGAGGAAATGAAGGGCTTTCTCAAAGGAATCGACACCACCGTTTCCAGAGACGCAGATCGGGTGTGAACATCGTTGATTCTTCGGCTTGGCTATCGTATTTCGCCGGCGACCATAACGCCGACGCGTTCTCCAGGCCAATTGAAAAGCTGTCAGACCTGCTGGTGCCGAGCATCACGATTACAGAAGTCTTCAAGAGCGTGCTGCGCCAGCGTGGAGAAGAGGCCGCCTTGATCGTTACCGCACACATGAAACAAGGCAAGGTCATCGCTCTGGATTCAGGGCTGGCGATGGATGCTGCCAGGTTTGGTCTGCTTCACAAGCTTCCTTTGGCCGACAGTATCATTTTTGCTACAGCCCAAAAACACGCTGCTCTTATTTGGACCCAGGACAGTGATTTCGCGGGCTTGAATAACGTCAGATATCTTTCCGGCGGAGGTGCCGAGCAGTAGAGAAGTCTAGTGAAGTTTGCTCACGCAGTCGCTCGGCGCAGCTACTCATTTCCACCACTCAACCACCCTTATGCCAGCGAGTTTGAACGGGCGGGTGTCACGAGTGCTGACGGTGTAGGACAATACAAACTGTGAAAGCGCAGGGTGGCTCATCCCCGGCTGTTCATGATATCGGCCTATAGTTCGCATAATGTATATTATGTAAAACTAGCCTCCATGTTAGAATGGCGTGCGTTTCGCGCTACACCCCTGATTCATCTGTGGCCGCTTGCTTTGCCTGCGGTCGCGTTTTGCTGTGCATGCGGTTTTATCAATCGTTACAGCGCCTTTTCACCTGACAATTTGAACTCGTATCGACCAGCTTCGCGTTGTGCGATCCATAGCTTTGGAAATCGTGATGCTCCATTCGTTGAAACAAACCTGGTTTTCCAACATCCGTGGCGACATCCTCGCCGGTACTGTGGTCGCACTGGCCCTGATCCCTGAAGCCATCGCCTTCTCGATCATTGCCGGGGTTGACCCCAAGGTCGGGCTGTATGCTTCCTTCTGTATCGCCGTGGTGATCGCTTTCGTCGGTGGTCGCCCCGGAATGATCTCGGCCGCGACCGGGGCCATGGCACTGCTGATGGTGACACTCGTCAAGAGTCACGGTCTCGAATATCTGCTGGCGGCCACGCTGCTGTGTGGTGTGTTGCAGATATTCGCCGGCTACCTGAAGCTCGGCTCGCTGATGCGCTTTGTTTCACGCTCGGTAGTGACCGGCTTTGTCAATGCTTTGGCGATCCTGATTTTCATGGCTCAGCTACCAGAGCTGACCAACGTTACCTGGCACGTCTACGCCATGACTGCCGCAGGTCTCGGCATCATCTATCTCTTTCCCTACGTTCCCAGGGTTGGCAAACTGATTCCATCGCCGCTGGTGTGCATCATTGTGCTGACCGCCATCGCCATATCAGTTGGGCTCGATATCCGTACTGTCGGCGATATGGGACAACTTCCCGATACCTTGCCGGTCTTTCTCTGGCCTGACGTACCGCTGACTTTCGAGACGCTGAAAATCATCTTTCCCTACTCGGCCGCGCTAGCTGTTGTTGGTCTGCTGGAGTCAATGATGACTGCAACCATTGTCGACGACCTGACTGATACGCCCAGCGACAAGAATCGTGAATGCAAGGGGCAAGGCGTAGCCAATATTGGCTCGGGTCTGCTCGGCGGCATGGCCGGTTGCGGGATGATCGGCCAATCAATCATCAATGTGAAATCCGGTGGCCGTAGCCGCCTGTCGTCCCTGACCGCAGGCGTGTTTTTGCTGCTGATGGTGGTATTCCTTGGTGACTGGCTGAAACAGATCCCCATGGCTGCGCTGGTCGCGGTGATGATCATGGTGTCGATCGGCACCTTTAGCTGGGACTCGCTGCGCAACCTCAAGAAGCACCCGCTGTCGACCAATATCGTCATGATCGTCACCGTGGTGGTCGTTGTTTTCACCCACAACCTGGCGTTTGGCGTGCTGGCCGGTGTATTGTTGGCCGCACTGTTTTTCGCCAACAAGGTTGGCCATTACATGGGTATCAGCTCCTCGCTGGATGAAACCGGCGAGCATCGTATCTATGAGGTCATCGGTCAGGTGTTTTTCAGCTCGGCTGACAAGTTCGTCTCTTCCTTTGACTTCAAGGAAGCTTTAAACAAGATAACCATTGATCTGAACCGTGCTCACTTTTGGGATATTACCGCCGTCGCTGCCCTGGACAAGGTCGTCATCAAGTTTCGTCGTGAGGGTGCTGATGTCAAGGTGCTGGGTCTCAACGAAGCCAGTCGCACAATCGTGGACCGTTTCGGTGTTCACAATAAACCCGATGCGATTGACAGCCTCATAAGTCACTGATGAAGGAGAGCAAAATGACTCACGTGGTAGCCTGTATTGATGGCTCGATCTTCGCACCAGCAGTTTGTGATTATGCAGCCTGGGCCAGTCTGAGCCTGGAAGCACCGCTCACGCTTTTGCATGTGCTGGATAAGCGGCAATACCCGGTCGGGGCTGATTTGAGCGGCAATATCGGCCTTGGAAGCCGCGAGCATTTGCTTGCTGAGCTTGCCTCGCTGGACGAGCAGCGTGCCAAATTGGCCCTTGAGCAAGGGCGGCTCATAATTGAGGCTGCGAAAGAGCGTGTCATCGACTACGGGGCGAACGCGCCGACATCCAGACAACGTCACGGTGACCTGGTCGAGAACCTGCAAGAGCTGGAGAGCACCATGCGCCTGCTGGTGATGGGCCGCCAGGGCGAGTCCAGTGACCGTGAGAGCCAACATGTCGGCAGCCAGTTGGAGAGTGTCATTCGTGTTATGCACACGCCGATTCTGGTGACACCGGCCAGGTTTCGCAAGCCGGAGAGCGCCATGCTGGCATTCGATGGCAGCCCAACCACCCGCAAGGGGGTGGAGATGTTAGCGGGCAGCCCCTTGCTGAAGGGACTGCCAGTTCATCTGGTCACCGTGGGATCTGCAAGTAATGGCTCGCAAGAGCAACTCGACTGGGCGCAAAACGAACTTGTCAAGGCAGGCTTTACCGTCCATGTCGAGATTCGCAGTGGTGAGGTAGAGGCCCAACTACACGCCTATCAACAGGAGCATGACATCGACCTGCTGGTGATGGGCGCTTATGGGCACTCGCGTATCCGACAATTCCTGATCGGCAGCATCACAACCAGGATGCTGCGCAGTAGCAGCGGCGCGCTACTGCTACTGCGCTGAGCCACAGCTAAAGCACCAGGGCGATTAGCCGCATTTTGAGTAGCCGCAGGCCAGGCAGGTCTGGCAGCCATCGAGCAGCACCATGGCTTTGGTACTGCATTTGAAGCACAGGGTGGACGAGGCCGGATAGGAGGCTTCGGTGCTGCCCTGCCCTGCATCGCCAGCCGGGCTGGCAGGCGGCGCAGCGGCGGCGCTCTGGCTTTCCTTGAGCTCACGAGCTTCAACTTCGGCACGCTTCTGGTCGAGAATAAGCTGCTGCTGTTCAGACAGTTCATCGGGCTCGATCATGCCGATGCGCTTGAGGTGGTGTTCAACCACTGCACCAATATCGGCAACGATGGACGGAACGAAGCGGCCGCCGGGTTTGAAATAGCCGCCCTTCGGGTCGAATACGGCCTGCAGTTCCTCGGCCAGAAAGGTTACGTCGCCGCCCTTGCGAAAGACCGCTGACATGACCCGTGTCAGGGCCACGATCCACTGGAAATGGTCCATGTTCTTCGAGTTGATGAAGATCTCGAAGGGGCGGCGCTGTTCGTGCTCAGTACCCTGGTTGAGGATGATGTCGTTGATGGTGACATACAGGGCGTGATCATCCAGCGGCGTGCGGATCTTGTAGGTAGCACCTTCCAGGCACTCCATGCCTTCCGGGCGTTCCAGCTTTTCGTGCATTCGGATGATTTCGGCCCGTTCGCGGCGCCCTTCTTCCTTGCCGGCCGGCTTTTCGCGAACGCTGTAGTCGACGATTTTCTTGTCAATCCTGATGGTCATTTCAATGCTCCCGCATTGGGTTTTAAATGTTGTTGCCAGTACGTGAGGAGGCCCGGTGACTGCGAAACGCTGCCCGCGGTGTCGTAGTGATTCCATGTGGCACAGTCACGGCGCCGCAGGCAAGGCTTCGCTGTTGCCGGGACGCCGGAGCGTACCTGCAAGTACGTGAGGAGGCCCGGTGACTGCGAAACGCTGCCTGCGGTGTCGTGACGAAGCCACATCAGAATTTTCCGTAGTAGCCTTCTTTCAGGGCATCAAACAAGTTGGCCGCCGTGTGCATTTCACCGTCGTATTCAACCTCTTCATTGCCCTTGAGCTCTACGCTGCTTCCATCTTCAAGTTCAAATACATAGGTGGTTGATTCCAGATCTTTTTCGGTCACCAGCACACCCTGGAACGCCTGCGGATTGAAGCGGAACGTGGTGCATCCCTTGAGGCCCTGCTCCCAGGCGAACAGGTAGATGTTCTTGAAATCCTCGTAGGGAAAATCGGGCGGTACGTTGGCCGTTTTCGAAATCGACGAGTCAATCCATTTCTGCGCTGCGGCCTGAATGGCGACGTGCTCGATGGGCGTGATCGACTCGGCGGTAACAAAGTACTCCGGCAGCTGCTCTGCGGCGATCTCCGAGTACGGCATCGCATCGGGGTTGACCAGGGTGCGGTAAGCCAGCAGCTCGTAGGAATAGACGCTGACTTTCTCCTTGCTTTTACGCCCTTCGCGAATGACGTTGCGATTGTAGTGATGGGCAAAGCTTGGCTCGATGCCGTTGGACGCATTGTTGGCCAGGGAGAGCGAAATGGTGCCGGTTGGCGCGATCGAACTGTGGTGGGTGAAACGCGCACCCGACTCGGCAAGTTGTTCGACGAGCTCGGGTGCGACTTCGGCCACTCGCTGCATGTAGCGGCTGTAGCGCGCGTGCAGAACGCGGCCCGGCAGGCGGTCGCCGGGGCGATGGCCGTCGCGCTCCATTTCCGGGCGTTTGCGCAGCATTTCAGCGGTGACCTCGAACTGTTCGTCCATGATCGGCGCCGCGCCCTTCTCCGCAGCCAGTTCAAGCCCGACCTGCCAGCCGGCAACGGCCATCTCGCGTGACACGCGTTCGGTAAATTCCAGCGAGTTCTTGTGGCCGTATCGCATTCGCAGCATGGTCAGGGCCGAACCCAGGCCGAGAAAGCCCATGCCGTGACGGCGTTTGCGCAGAATCTCCTGGCGCTGTTTCTCAAGCGGTAGACCGTTGATCTCGACGACGTTGTCGAGCATGCGCGTGAAGATCATTACCGTGCGCCGATACTCATCCCAGTTGAAGCGCGCGTTTTCAGTAAACGGCTCCTCGACAAAGCGGGTGAGATTGACCGAACCGAGCAGGCAGGCACCGTAGGGTGGAAGTGGCTGCTCGCCGCATGGATTGGTCGCTCGAATGTCTTCACACCACCAGTTGTTGTTCTGGTCGTTGATTCGATCAACCAGCACGAAACCGGGTTCGGCATAGTCGTAGGTGGAGGTCATGATCATGTTCCACAAACGCCTGGCCTGCACCTTGTTGTAGATTTTGCAGGCCACCAGGCCCACATCGTTGCTGACGTAGCCTTCGGTGATTGGCCACTCGCGCCACAGCACCTGTTCGGGATCGTCCAGGTCGATTTCTCCGACTTCGCTTTCCAGCACCGGGAAGACCAGCGGCCAGTCCGCGTCGTTGACCACCGCGCGCACGAAGTCATCGGTGATCAGCAGCGAGCAGTTGAATTGCCGCAGGGCGCCGTCTTCGCGCTTGGCGCGGATAAAGTCCATCACGTCTGGATGCGAGACGTCAAAGGTCGCCATCTGCGCGCCGCGTCGGCCGCCGGCCGAGGACACGGTAAAGCACATCTTGTCGTAGATGTCCATGAATGACATCGGCCCGGAGGTGTAGGCGCCCGCCCCGGATACATAGGCCCCCTTGGGCCGGAGCGTGGAGAACTCATAGCCGATGCCGCAGCCTGCCTTGAGCGTCAGGCCCGCCTCGTGGACTTTGCCCAGGATGTCATTCATCGAGTCCTTGATCGTGCCCGAAACCGTGCAGTTGATCGTGGACGTGGCCGGCTTGTGGGCGCGCGCACCGGCATTGGAAGTAATCCGCCCGGCCGGAATCGCGCCGCGTCGGAGTGCCCACAGAAATTCACGGTACCAGTGCTGGCGCTGGTCGTCGCCCTCCTCCACTTCTGCCAGCGCACGGGCGACCCGCTTGTAGGTGTCGTCCATCTCCTGATCGATAATTTCCCCCGTTTTAGACTTGAGACGATACTTCTTGTCCCAGATGTCCAGCGACGCTTCCTGGAATGCGATATCCGGAAGCGCAGCGGTCAAAGCCTCTGCCGAAACGCTCATTTCGCAACCTCTTGATTATTATCTGTTAGTGCTGTTTATGCACAGACTGTCAACTGCGCTATCCACAATCTGTTGTGCCCATCCTGCAGTTGCGGCACAAGATGTTGTGCCAGTACGTCTACCTTACGTCTTTCGGCGCGGCGTTTCAAGCCGGCCGAAACCCGGCCGATGAATGGCCCAAATCGACGACGCCGGGAAAGGCCCGCGGATACGGGCTTTGGACCCGGGATTGCCGGGTTGGTCGCTGAAAAAAAAGGAAATGAAATGTTCCGTCCCGGAATCGGGTCCGGCTGGCCGAGCTAGTCCGTCTCGCGCTTCAGGCCACGTTCCATCAACACCTGGACACCCTTTCTGGCGTTCCAGCCGCGATAGATGATGCCGTGAACCTGCTCGGAAATCGGCATTTCCACGCCGGTTCGTTCGGCCAGGCGCATGACTTCCTCGGCGGTCTTGACGCCCTCGACGACCTGGCCAATCTCGGCAACCGCCTCTTCGGTGCGGTACCCCTGCCCCAGGGCCAGGCCGAGACGACGGTTGCGCGACAGGTCGCCGGTACAGGTCAGTACCAGATCGCCGATGCCGGCCAGGCCCATCAGGGTGTGGTCATCGGCATTCATCGCCCGTCCCAGCCGCATCATTTCGGCCAGGCCGCGGGTGATCAGTGCGGCCCGGGCATTAAGCCCCAGGCCCAGCCCGTCGGCCATGCCGCAAGCGACCGCCAGCACGTTCTTGATCGACCCCCCCAGCGCGGCGCCGATCAGATCGGAGGTGTAATAGGCGCGGAAGCTCTCGCCGTGCAGCAGTTCGGCAAAGGCGTGCCCGAAATCTGGCTGGCTGGCCGCGACTGTGACCGCTGTCGGCAGGCCGTCGGCCACTTCGCGGGCAAAGGATGGACCGGTTACCAGGGCCAGCGGAATGTCGGCGCCGAGGCGCTCTTCGGCCAACTCGTGGAGCATCCGACCGGTCCCCGGCTCGAAACCCTTGCTCGCCCAGGCCAGGCCGGTGGCGGGCGTGATAAAAGGCATCAGGCGATCAAGGCTGTCGGCGAAGGCGTGGCTGGGTGTGACAATAAGGAAGCGCTCGGCGTCGCGGCACAGTGCGTCCAGATCGCTGCTGCAGCGCAGATTGTCCGGCAGCGGATTGTCCGGCAGGTAGCGCCGGTTGACGCGCTCACGCTCAATCGCTTCGGCCTGCTCGGCATCACGCGCCCACAGGCGCACATCATGACCCTTGCGGGCCAGTTGCATGCCCAGCGCCGTTCCCCAGGAGCCGGCGCCGAGCACGGTGATGCGGGTCGTTGCCATCAGCGGTTCCAGCCCTACTGAACCGGCGGCTGGCCGTTTTCGCCCTGGGCCTGCTGCTGTTTTTGGGCTTCTTCCAGGCGCTGGCGGTAGACGGACTCGAAGTTGACCGGCTGCAGCGGCGGCAGGAAAAATCCGCCGGCGGTGACCAGGTTGCCGATCTGCGCGCGACAATACGGGAACAGTACGTTGGGGGCCAGCACATTGATCACGTATGGGAGCTGACGCTCGTCGAATCCAAGCAGCTGGAAGAAGCCGCCGAACTGCACTTCACACAGAAAGGCCGTGGTATCGCCCTGCTTGGAAGTCACGGTCACCGAAAGCACGATCTGGTAGCGATCATCGGAAAGCTTGTCCGTACGCTGCGACAGGTTGAGGCTGATATCAGGCTCACCGCCCTGCTGGTCCAGCTCCATTACATTGGGTGCCTCGAAGGACGCATCCTTGAGGTAGACATGCTGGACGACCATCTGTGCATCCTGGCCGGGGGCCGTTGCGCCTTGCTGATTTTCTTCTGCCATGAGTTCTGGATATCCTTTGGAAAGTATTGAAAAATCAAATAATCAGGACACTTTCTTGTCCTTCTTGCGGCCTTTTTTCTTGCCGTCGCCGCTGTTTGCGGCACCCTTGTGCCGGGTCACCGGCTGTTGATCGCTGATCCACTGGGTCAGCCCGCCGGTCAGGACATGAACCCTGGTGAAGCCGAGCTTGACCAGGCGAGCAGCCATCTGCGGTGCGACCTGGTTGTTGCGACAGTACACCAGCACCGGTCGTTCGCGATCTTTGAGCAACTGCTGATTGCCAGCCTCAATTCGCGACGGCGGCATGTGCTGGGCACCGCGAATATGCGCGTTGGCGTAATCCGTGCTGTTGGAAACATCGAGTATCAGCGGATCTTCACGGTTAAGGAGCTGGACGGCCTCCAGGCTGCCAAGCTCGCGCCACTGGCGCATCATGCGGCTGATCTCGTACCCGATCAGGACCAGAATGGCCAGCCCCAGGGCGCCGGTAAGCAGCGGATGGTTACCGATGAATTCTAAAATGCGGTCCATGAGCGGTGATGCAAAATGGGTCAAAGCCGCCCATTATATCCGCGATATGGCCGGTCGTTGCCAGCGGTGTCATCAACAACTCAGCCCGTCTCCCGGAGTAATGCCTCCCCACCTTGCCTGTATGGGATAATCGACGTTTCGCAGTCACCGTAGACCTGATTCCCGCTGATGTCCCGTTCCAGACCCATTCTGCTGCTGATTCTTGATGGTTGGGGCGAGCGTGAGCCCGCTGCCGACAATGCGATTTCCTGCGCGCACACACCGCACTGGCAGCGGCTTCGGGCCGGGTATCCGCACAGTCAACTGGTGACTTCCGGTGTAGCGGTTGGTCTGCCGGCCGGGCAGATGGGCAACTCGGAAGTTGGCCACATGAATCTTGGCGCCGGGCGGATCGTCTACCAGGAGCTGACCCGCATCGGCCAGGCGATAGACAGCGGCGAGTTTGATCTGAATCCAGCCTTGAACCGTGCCATTGAGCAGGTTCGCAACAGTGGCGGCTGTCTGCATCTGTTGGGTCTGCTTTCGCCGGGCGGCGTGCACAGCCACGAGGATCACCTGCTTGCGACGCTGCGCCTGGCGATTGAGCGCGGTGCCGCGGAAATCGCTGTCCACGCCTTTCTTGACGGGCGTGATGTGGCGCCGCGCAGCGCCGCGGCGTCGCTTGGCCGTCTCGAACAGGCGGTGAGCGATGTTGACCAGGCGCAGATTGCCAGCCTGTCGGGTCGATTCTATGCCATGGACCGCGATCAGCGCTGGGAGCGCACCGAACGCGCCTGGCAGGCCATCGTCGAAGCGAGCGCCGAACAGTGCGCTGATACGGCTTCAGCGGGGCTTGAGGCGGCCTATGCGCGCGGTGAGAACGATGAGTTTGTTCAGCCGACCTTGATCGGTTCGGGGCGGCGGATTGAAGATGGCGATGCCGTCATTTTCATCAATTTTCGCGCCGATCGGGCTCGTCAGCTCAGCCGCGCGTTCGTCGAGCCGGGGTTTGCCGGTTTCAGCCTGCGTCGGCCGAGCCTCGCCGCGTTTGTCACGATGACGCGCTACCTTGATGATCTGCCGGCCGAGGTGGCCTTTGAGCCGGAACGCTTCGACGGCCTGCTCGGCGCTGAGGTTTCAGCGGCCGGCTACCGGCAGCTTCGCATTGCGGAAACTGAAAAATACGCCCACGTCACCTATTTTTTCAACGGCGGCGAGGAGCAGGTTTTTGCCGGTGAAGACCGCAAGCTGATTCCATCGCCCAAGGTGGCTACCTATGATCTTCAGCCGGAAATGAGCGCGCCGGAGCTGAGCCGTGAACTGGTCGCCGCAATCGGCAGCGGTGTCTATGATCTGATCGTGTGCAATATTGCCAATCCGGACATGGTTGGCCACAGCGGGCGCCTTGATGCGGCCGTGGCGGCGGTTGAGGCCACCGACCGGGTGCTTGGCGAAGTTTTGCCGGCACTCGAACGGGCCGGTGGTGAGGCGCTGATCACCGCCGATCACGGCAATGTCGAACAGATGAATGATCCGGTGACCGGCCAGGCGCACACGTCGCATACCACCAATCCGGTGCCGCTGGTCTATTTCGGTCCGCGCGATATTTCGCTGGCCGACGGAGGCAGTCTGCGCGACATCGCACCCACCCTGCTTGAACTGCTCGAACTGCCCTGCCCTGCGGTGATGACCGGTCGTTCGCTGCTCCAGCGCCGCTGACCGAAGATGGCGCAGGCGCGATCGACGCCGGGCTTGCTTGGGGTGCTGCTGTGCTTCAGCGCTCTGAGCGTATGGGCCGCGAGCGATCGTGAAGGCATTGAATCCCGGCTGGCTGAAGTCCGCAGCGAGATTGCCGGCCTTCAACACGATATTGACCACAACCTCGGCCAGCGCGACAGCCTGCTCAGCGCCCTGGCCGAGGCTGAGCGCAGTGTCGGACAGGCGCGTCGCGCCCAGGCGCTAGCCGATCAGCGTCTGACGGAGGTGCGAGAGCAGATCGGCGGGCTCGAAACCCGGCAAAAGGCGCTCGAATCCGAGGTATCTGAACACGCTGCCGAGCTGGCCCGGCATCTGGCAACGGCCTATCGTCAGGGCACGCCGTCGCGTCTGAAGACCTTGCTCAATCAGGATGATCCACGGCGCCTGTCACGGCGTATGGCCTATCACGGCTATCTCAGCCGGGCACGGCTGGCGATTATAGAAGAGCTGTTTGCCACGGTCGAAGAACTGGCCGCGACCCATCGACGCCTGGCTGACGAGGCCGCGCAGCAGGCTGAACTGCTTGAGCAGCACCGCCTGGAAACCCGGCGCCTGGAATCGGCCATGGCTGAGCGGGCCGCGGCGCTGAGCGCGCTGGACCAGCGCCTGTTAACGGACCGTGAGCGCCTCGCCCGGCTGGAGGTTGACGCCGAAGACCTTGCCCGCCTGCTCGACGAGCTTGCCGGTCTGCTCGCCGACGTGCCGCCGGACGTGGCGATCCCGGCCTTTGCCGAACTTCGCGGTGAGCTGCCGCTGCCGGTCGATGGGCGTCTTGTGTACGCTTATGGCCAGCAGCGAAGCGCTGAACTGGAATGGACCGGCTGGATGTTTTCGGTGGCCGAAGGAACACCGGTCAGCGCCATTGCTCACGGCCGCGTTGCTTACGCTGACTGGCTGCGCGGCTACGGCCTGCTGCTGATTATTGATCACGGCGACGGCTACATGAGCCTGTATGCCCACAACGAGGCGCTGATGCGCGATGTCGGCGACTGGGTTGCGCCGGGTGAGCGGATTGCCCTGACCGGAAAATCCGGCGGGGTCGGCTCGGCCAGTCTCTACTTCGAGCTGCGCCAGGACGGCCGGCCGGTTGATCCGGCCGGCTGGCTGGTTCGATAGTCCGATCGAGAAAAAGGGGCACCGATTGACTGATGCCCCTTGAAGCAGCCCGCTGTTGATCAGCCCGGATAGGTGTACGGCGCTTGCAAACCGAGTGGCAATCCGATGAACCAGTACAGCAGCAGGAAGCCGGTCCAGACGATGGCCAGCGCCACCGAGTACGGCAGCATCATCGAGATCAGCGTTCCGATACCGGCACCCTTGAAGTAGCGCCTGCAGAACACCACGATCAGCGGGAAGTACGGCAACAGCGGCGTGATGATATTGGTAGTCGAATCACCGACCCGGTAAGCAGCCTGAGTCAGCTCGGGTGAAATGCCCAACTGCATCAACATGGGCACGAAGATCGGCGCGATGATCAGCCACTTGGCCGAAGCCGAGCCAACAAACAGATTGACGAACATGGTGAGGCCAATGATGCCGACAATCGTCATCTGCGCCGGCAGATTCATTGACTGCAGGAACTCTGCCCCGTTGACCGCAATCAGCACGCCCAGGTTGGAGGCGGCGAACGCGGCGATGAACTGGGCTGCAAAGAATGCCATCACGATGTAGTAGCCCATCGATTCCATGGCCTTGCTCATGCCGGTAATGATGTCTTTGTGCCCGTCAATGGTCTGGGCAACGTAGCCGTAGACAATGCCCGGGATCAGGAACATGATAAAGATCAAAGGCACGATCGAGCGCATCACCGGTGCCCCGAATGAGGTGATGCTTTCAAACAGAGTCAGATCCGGATTGGAGTCGCGCAAGGGCGAGCCCGGCAGCACCACGAGTATGGCCAGCAAGATCAGGGAAAGCACGATGCTGATGGTTGCCCATGTCAGGCCGCGTGATTCCTTCTCGTTGAGTGGTTCAAGCGTGGGCATGTCGGACATGTCGCCATCAGTTGGCGTGTCCTTGTTCAGGCGTGGCTCGATGATCTTGTCGGTAAGCCACCAGCCAACGCCGACGACCAGAACGCTGGAAGCGCCCATGAAAAACCAGTTGGCCAGCGGATTGACGTGCAAGCCGGAGTTGATCACCCGGCCGGCTTCCTCAGTAATGCCGGCCAGCATGGGATCGAGGGCCGACGGAATGAAATTGGCCGAGAAACCGCCCGAAACGCCAGCGAAAGCGGCTGCAATACCGGCCAGCGGATGCCGCCCGGCAGCGTAAAACAATACCGCCCCGAGCGGGATCACCACCACATAGCCGGCATCGGCCGCGGTGTGACTGACGATCGCCACCAGGATCAGCATCGGCGTGAGCAGCTTGACCGAAGTCCAACTCAGCAGCTTGCGCAAGCCGGCGTTGATGAAGCCGGTGTGTTCGGCGACACCCACCCCGAGCAGCGCCACCAGCACGATACCCAACGGCGCAAAAGTGACAAAGACATGCACCATGTTGACCAGGAAATCGGTCATGGCCGAGCCCGAAAGCTGATTGACAACCTGGATCGGATCACCGGTGACCGGGTGGACCGAAGAAAACTGGATCGGTGCAAGAACCGCCGACAAGGCCCAGACAAGCAGCATCAGTAAAAAGAACAGCACGGCCGGATCAGGCAGCCGATTGCCGACCACCTCGATCACATTCAGACTGCGCTCCAGCCAGGTGCGGTTGGCGTGTGAGACGGGATTGGGTGTCGCGGACGGAGTCGTGCCCCCGTTCTGATTATCTTGACTCATGCGTGGTGGTCCCTAAAGGTTGTTCCAGGTCAGCTGTTCCAGATCATGGCTTGTAAAGCACGGAAAAGTGCCGGTCGGGTTACTCGTGTCCCCACGGTGCCGGCGGTGCTTCGACGGGCTGGGTCAGGTCGAACTCGGCCCGGAACAGGCGTGCACTGCGAACCAGCTCATAAGCGAATTTCTCGCCGGGGTGCACTTCCATCGACCAGAAATTGGTGATTGAAACGTCCAGGCCGTTGGCCAGGAACAGGGCTATTGAAAAATCATCCACCGGAAAGGTCTGGCGCCAGGCGCGGCCGGCATCGGTGGTGTGACCGCCGTACCAGGTGACCGCCTCTTCCGAGCCGTCGGCGTGGCGATGGTCGTGCTTGAGAACAAAGCCGTCGCCACTGCGGCTGACGATCCAGGTACGCGAGCGATTGTCGCCGACGTGCAGCGGGATACGAATTTCCTCATCACTGCATTCGCGTACGTGCATGATGACTTCGCGGTTGAGCCAACTGTCGTCGGAGGGCTGGCTGAAGCCGGTCATTTGACCCGAGTAGGCGTTTCCACACAGGGCGGAGAGCTGGCTCCAGAATGTGCCCTGAGAATCGGTTTCGTTGGGTCCTGCAGTGGTCGAAAAGGCCACGACCAGCAGCACCAGGCCAATTAGCGGCCGTGAAAGTTGAATCAGCATCTTTGGTATTCCCTTGTGAGTTGGCAAAGGCTGGAAACCTTAGCACAGCGCCGGCACCGCGGCCAGAGCAGCCTCGGATTCAGCGTTTGCGGCGCGGTCCGTCGAGCGGCAGCGGGGTCACTTTCTCGTTACTGTCACGTTCACGAATGACCGCCTGGCCGCGTTTTTTGACCTGCTCGATTCGAAGCACCGAATGCATCGGCAGGTGCAGCACCTGCACATCGGCAAACTCTTCGCGCAGACGCTCTTCGGTTGGATCAATCACCACGCCATCATCCGTTTCAAACACCAGCTCGGAAATCTGGATGAAGCCATAGCTCAGCTCGCTGCCAATGACCTTGCGGCAGAACAGCTCGTAAACCTCTCCCTGGTTGAGAAAGCTGATCTTGAACATGTAACTCATGAAAACTCCTGGCTCCTCTTCAGTCGTCTTGCCGGCGCAGATTGATCAAGCCGGGGATCGGGCGCAGCAGCAGCGCGACCACTACTCCGGCAATAAAGCCGGCGACGTGCGCCCACCAGGCAACCGCACCGGATGCAAGTCCGAATACGGTGTAAACGAGCTGCAGTGTAAACCATGAGCCGATGACCAGAATGGCCGGTACCCTTGCAAACTGCAGATACAGACCAAGCGGCAGATACAGGCCCATGCGGTTGACCGGAAACAGGCCCAGATAAATACCGATGATGGCCGATACCCCACCGCTGGCGCCAATGACCGGGATGCTGCTGTCACCCATCTGCCAGGCCAGGCAGAAATTCGCCAGGCCGCCGAGCAGGAGAAAAGTGGCCGCCATTCCCCAGTGCCCCAGAGCACGCTCTACCGTGATGCCAAAGACCCACAGGTAGGCCAGGTTGCCGGCCAGGTGGGTCCAGTCGCCGTGCACGAACAGCGCGGTGAACAGACCAATCAACTCGGAATTGACCCCTTCACTGAGCGGCCGTGCGAAGGCAGCATTGATTTCGGCCGGAATGAATCCCCAGCTACGCAACCAGATCAAGGCATCGCCGGGCGCCAGAAATTCGGCGTAGATGCGCGTTATGAGCATCGCCAGACTGAACGCCGTCAGGACCCACGGCCAGGCGACCTGGCGCGGGCGGGCGGCCGAGCGACGCCTCATCGAGGCTCGAGCAGGAAGCGGTGAGAGCGGAAATCTACGATGGCGCCTTCGCGACGGATATCGACCAGTTGGACGCCTTGGCCGAGCACATCCCCGGCAATGTAGCGTTCACCGTTGACGAGCACGAAGCGCTCGTTTTCTCGGGGTGAAAAAACATGAATGGTCAGATCCAGGTCAGGCAGATTGCGTCGCACCGACAGCGGCAGCTCCCAGACCCGAACGTATTCGGCAACGTCGCTATGCAGCGGCTGCTGTGGCTCAGTCGCGGTGCCGCTTTGCGCGGATTCGCCGGCAGATGCCGACTCATTAGCCGGCTCTGGCCGGGCAGTGCGGCGGGGCGGCGGGGCCGAGCGATCGGCCGCCGATTCCGCCACTCGACGTTCAAGCTCAGCCATAGCCTCATCGGCCGGCACCGGTGGCGTTTCACGCTGTGGCGCCTGGCGGGTAACCGTGCGCGCCGCGCGGCTACCCAGCGGCTGGCGTCGATCAACCACGACTTCCGGCTCGGCTTCGCCCGCGGTTTGATCTGCCACAGTATGATCGGACTGCGCAGCATCCAGACCTGCAAGCGCTTCATCTTCGGACGCAGCATCCAGGGCTGTGGCCCGCTCCATCTCGCTCAGGCGTCGCGCGATCTGGTCTGCTTCCGACGGCTGTCCGGTCGCCGTGGTCGGCGCTTCCGAATCGGGGATATCGGCCGGTGCGATGACAGCGGCCACGCGATCCGGCAGCCAGTGTGGCCGAAAAACCGCCACGCTGGCCAGTGCTCCGGCCAGGACCACCGCGCCCATCATCGAGACCAGGACGAGCTTGAGCCCGCCTCCACGCCGCCGGCGCCGAGGCAAAGTTGTTTCGGCGGAATGCAGGCCGGGCGGCCCCTGCTGCCGGCGACGCGCATCGGACTTGCGCAATGCATCAAGTAAAAAAGACACCTTCAGACTCCGTCATTGCTCAGCAGGGCCGGTGCATCAAGCTGCGGCACGCCCAGAAACAGCCGAGTGGCCGGTCCGATCACGCCGTCGTCATCGATGCCGTGCAGACGCTGGAAATTGGCCACCCAGTCGCGAAAAGTTTCATCATAGTCCTGGTTGATCGTTCCGGTCCATGGAGCGAGCATGGTTTTCGCGGCCAGCTCCTTGGCCCGCAGCACTCGCGGCCCGCTATCGCCGATGCGCAACAGCGTGCCGTCATCGGGCCAGGCCATCAGCAGCTCTCCTCGCCAGCGCCGTTCGATCTGCGTGCGCGGCACGCGCCAGTCCTGGCCATTGTGCCTCAAAATTACGTCCCTGCTCTCCAGTCTGGCCATCAAAATATGGCTGCCACGCGGGTCGTGGAGCTGGAGCACTGCCGGCAGGTTGATCTGTTCAAGGTAGGTCCAGTTGCCGCGCAGCATCAGGCAGGCCGCCGCTGCCGCTTGATCGCCGGAACAGGCCGATGCCACCTGCTCGCCCGAAAGTCGCGGCCAGACGGCGGCCAGCTCGTTGAAAGCGGAGGTTGCGGTGGAATCTTCCAGCACCGATATCCAGGTCGGCGCGAGGTCGGTCTCGACACTTTCCGGTGATCTCAGCAGTGCCAGGGCGAGCGCCGTGGCGCCGGCCAGAACCAGGATCAGGGCCACGGCGGCAATCAGCCCGCGCAGCCAGCCGCCGGACTGCTCGGGCTCTTCGCCGGCCACTTCCCGGGCCGCTGCCCGAACCAGACCGGCACCGATTCGGTCGACTTCCTGAGAGTATCCGGCGATCAGGGCGCGATCGGCGATGATATTTATCAGCCTGGGCACGCCCTCCGAGGCCCGATAGATGGCACGCAGACCGTCGGCCGTGAACGGACAGCGCTGTGCCCCGGCCACTTCCAGACGATGGCGCACATAGGTTTCGGTCTCAGCCTCGTTGAGCGGGTCGAGGTGGTAGCGGGCGGTGATCCGCTGTGCGAGCTGGCGAAGTTCCTGACGGGCCAGCAGTTCGCGCAGCTCGGGCTGGCCAATCAGGATAATCTGCAGCAGCTTGTCAGTGGCCGTCTCAAGATTGGTCAGCAAGCGAACCTGTTCGAGCGAGTCGCGACTCATGTTCTGCGCCTCGTCGATAATCAGCACGACCCGCATACCTTCAGCGTGACGTTCAAGAAGATAGTGATTGAGACGCTCTTGAAGCTGCTGCACGCTGCCGTCGCTGTCCTCGATCGGGATCTGAAGCTCGTGACAGATTGCGCGCAGCAGCTCGCCCGGCGAGAGCATGGGATTGAGGATCAGGGCAATCCGGGTTGTGTCCGGAACCTGTTCGAGTACCAGTCGGCACAGCGTGGTCTTGCCGGTGCCCACTTCGCCGGTGAGCTGGATGAACCCACCGCTGCTGCCCTGCCCGACTCCGTAAAGCAGATGGGCCAGCGCATCACGATGGCGCTGGCTCAGGTAAACAAATCGCGGGTTGGGCGTGATCGAAAACGGATATTCCGACAGGCCGTAGAACTGCTCGTACATCTATTCTGATACCCCGGCAGCAGGCTCCTGCATCCTGATCTATCAATCCGACAGCGCCAGCAGCGATGCGTTTCCGCCCACCGCGGCGGTGTTGATGGTGAGCGTGCGCTCGGTGATGAAACGCGACAGGTAACGCGGGCCGCCGGCCTTGGGTCCGGTGCCGGACAGGCCTTCGCCACCGAAGGGCTGAACTCCGACGACGGCTCCGGTCATGTTGCGGTTGACGTAGGCATTGCCGACCTTGACACGGTGTGCAATGTAGTCCTGGACCCGGTCAATTCGACTGTGCACGCCCAGGGTCAGTCCGTAGCCGGTCGCGTTGATCGCCTCGATCAGCTCGTCGAGCTGGTTTGCACGGTAGCGCACGATGTGCAGGATCGGCCCGAAAATCTCGCGCCCCAGCTCCTCGATTCGCTCGAACGGGACATGAAGAACCAAGCCGTCCTGGTGAGCGCCCTGCTCGAGGAGGACCTCGACGCGGTCCGCAAGATCCGAGGTCCCGAGCGCGAGCAGGTCGTCGCCGACTTCGAGGCGGAGCGGGAGAGCCTTCTCGGCGAAGTGCACGCGGAAGCTGAAGAACGGGAGCGCGCGCGACCCTTGGAGATCGTCCCGGAACGCGCGCATCTCCTCGATGCGGCGTGTGAGGCCGGGCAGTCGTGCGCGCGCGGTCTCCGCCGACGCGGTGGGCGCACCGAACAGATCGACGTCCGCCGCACGTGCACGCAGCTCGCGCGCGTCGTAATCGATCTGTCGGTGCAGCGTGTCCAGCCAGGCACGGGCGAGTCGCTTCTCC
>CALEIM010000004.1 GCA_937876395.1 uncultured Wenzhouxiangella sp.
AGGCCGACTGCGCCGCCCACATCATGGTCGATGGCATGAGCAAGGGCACGTTCACCGGCAAGAAGCTGCCGGACTATGTAGCGGGGTCCAAGAAGGACTATGCCGGCGCTCGCCGGGTCGCCGATCGCCTGGTACAGCTTCGAAAGGCCGTCATACGCCGGGGCGCAGCTCGGATCCGACGCGAGCGCCTGCTGGTAAATTGGCGGCCCAAGCCCGACTGCCGCACCCTGCTGAGCAGCCTGGGTGTGAGTGGCAGTGCGGACGTAGACGAATGCTGGTAACTGCTGTCATCGAAACGCCAGAGATACTGAACCCCGTCCACTGTGGCGGGGTTTTTTGCATTCTGCTATGGTGATTTCTGTTCCAGTTCAAGGCTGAAACTGCTGACCGACGGTGGGTATGAGGGCTTCCAATCCAGAGAATCGAAGGCTGTTCTGGCTGCCTGATCTGTGCACGCCCGGCAGCATTCTTTTGCTGGTTCTGGTCGGGATACTGGTGGCACTGGTGTTTGCGCTGGCTTCCGTTCCGGGGCCTGATGCCTTTGTTCTGAACTTTGGCATGTCCTTGCTCTTCATTGAGTGGATCGTGCTGATATCGGCTGCCCTGTTGTGCGGGCTGCGGCGATTGTCGCAGCGGCTTGGGCCACTGGTTGTAGCCGGTCTGACGGTGGCGGTCATTCCGCTGGTCACGCTGTTTGCCAGCGGGCTGGTGGTCGGTTTTGTGCGCGCCGAATCGGCGCCTGCCGGCTGGTTTTTGATTCGCAATGTCTTGATCAGTCTGTTGGCCTCCTTGATGCTGCTGCGCTATCTGGTGCTGCACAACCAGTGGCGCCAGCAGGTGGCCGCCGAGGCCAGCGCGCGGCTCGAAGCCTTGCAGGCCAGCATTCGGCCGCATTTTCTGTTCAATGCGCTAAATACCATTGCCAGCCTGGTGCATGAAAAGCCTGATGCGGCCGAACAGGCCACGCTGGATTTGTCGGATTTGCTGCGCACCGGGCTGCGCTCGGGTGCCAGGCATTCGCTGGGTGAAGAGCTGGAACTGGTACGCGGCTATCTGCGTCTGGAATCACTGCGCCTGGGCGAGCGGCTGGAGGTTGATTGGCAACTGGCCGATGATCTGCCGCTTGATCTGGAGCTACCCGCGCTGCTGATTCAGCCGCTGGTTGAAAATGCCCTGGTACACGGCATTGCGCGCCGCCCGGAAGGTGGGCAGGTAAGCATCCACGGCCAGCGCATCAGCCGCGGCCGCCTGCGTTTTGAAATCACCAACCCGCTCGCCGAACACAACGCCCGGCCAGCGGAAAGCAACCGCCTGGCACTGGACAATATCCGCCAGCGCCTGGCCCTGGCCTTCGAGGAAGGCGCCGGCCTGAAAACCCGACGCGACAAAACCACCTTCCGCGCCGAGCTGACCTTGCCGGAGTAGCACAGTAGCGGCCGGTGGAGGCATACCAGACATGGTCCGTCTACGGTTTCGGTAGGTCGGGGCGACGTCCCCGACGGACCATATTTCAATCTCCACCATCAATTCGATACGGCCCATGTATGTGGGTCGGGGCAAGCCACCAACCCCGTGGAGATGGATTCGGCATGGACCGTCGGCAGCGCAGGCAATGCAGACCGGGCGGTTTCGCGTAGCGAAGAAGCCCGGTCGGAATGCCGTAGCGCGTGCAGGCAATGCAGACCGGGCGGTTTCGCGTAGCGAAGAAGCCCGGTCGGAATGCCGTGGCGCGTGTCGGGCCGACCTACGGTTTCGGTAGCCCCCGACGGACTTTTCAGGATTCCGACTGGCTCTCCGCCAGCTCGGATTCACCGTCGTCACCCTCCTGCTCGGGGTGCATTTCAAGTACGGCCGGGGAGGTGACGAACTGCGGTACCCACTCGCTCTGATCTTCGGTTGGCACCGGCGGGCGCACCCGCATGCGCCACAGGGCGAAGGCGGCCGGAACCAGTGCGGCGGTGCCCATGAAGATCAGCAGGGCCGCCGGGCTGGTGACCTGCATCAGAAGGCCGGCAATCAACGGGCCGATGATGGCGCCGGCGCCATACATCAGCTGCATGCTGGAAGCGGCTTCGAGCATGTTTTCGGGCTCGACGTGGTCATTGGTATGCGAGGCCGACAGGGAATACATACTGAAACCGAAGCCGCCGAAAATCAGGCCGCCGAGCATGATCAGCGACAGATCAATGCGCAGCAGCATCAGGGCACCGAAAGCGGCAAGGCCGGTGAGCAGAAACACCCACGACAAAACCTTGCGCCGATCAAAGCGGTCCGAGAGCTGGCCGATCGGCCAGAGCATGATGACGCCGCCGAGGATGGCCAGCGCCATGAAACCGGAAACGCCTTTCGTATCCAAGCCAATACCGGCGGCCATGACCGGGCCCAGACCCCAGAAGGCGCCGGTGCTCACGCCGGCAAACAGGGCTCCGATTACACCCAGCGGCGAGGTCTGGTAGAGCTTGCCCAGGCCCAGGCGCTGGGCTTTGATGATCGGCGGCTCGGGAACCGGGGTCAGGGCGACCGGCGCAAGACCTATCGACATCAACACCGAGGCGAGTACAAATAGCTGCAGGGTGGACACATCGCCGGCCAGCAGCAGCATCTGGCCAATGCCGAGACCCAGCAGGGTAGTGGTCATGTAAACGGAGAAAATCCGCCCGCGCTGGGCGTTGCTGGTGATCTGGTTGAGCCAGCTTTCGATGACGATATAGATGCCGACAATGCAGATACCGCTGCCAATCCGGGCCAGGAACCAGACGATCTCGTTGGGGAACAGGCCGTGCAGCAGGACTGTGACCGAACACAGCGAGGCCAATGCGGCAAAGCTGCGCACATGCCCGACCCGGCCGATCATCGGCGGCACGATGAAGGTGCCGGCAACAAAGCCACCGAAATATCCGGCCATGATCAGACCAAGCTGGGCGCTGGAAAACCCCTCCATGCCGCCGCGCACACCCAGCAGCGTGCCGATCAGGCCGTTGCCGGCCAGGATGACACCGATTCCGATCAGCAGGCTGGCAATTGAGGTGATGGCGCGCATGGGGCGGTCTCGGGTGACGGCTGGGTTGATTGTGACAGAAACCAGGTTACTTCAGACTTCCCGGGCGGTTAGTCGGTTCAAAAAACGCTTAAGACCCAGGAGTCATTGATAGGCGGTTAACATATATGTTAACTTTGAGGCATGAAGGAAGTTGTCTTCTACCGAACAAGTTCGGGGCGTTGCCCCGTCGTGGAGTTCCTGGACTCGCTTGAGTCGAAGCAGGCCCGGAAAGTTACATGGGTGCTTCAATTGCTGGAGGAGCTCGATGCTGTTCCTGCTCAGTACTTCAAGAAGCTGGATGGCTCTGAAGAAATATGGGAAGTTCGAGTTCGGGCGGGTAGAAATACTTTTCGGATTCTTGGGTTTTTGGATAGTGATGAGCTGGTCATCCTGAACCATGCATTCCAGAAAAAGACACAGAAAACGCCGCTAAAGGAAATTCGTGTCGCGGAGCAACGAAAGCGTGACTATATTGCAAGGAAGAAATCATGAGCGATTTGAAAGCCTATATTTCCAGCCGACGAGCCAAGGATGCCGTCTTTGATGAAGGGTTTGACGATGGGTACAAGGCGTTCAAAATTGGTGCCCTTTTGAAGCGGACCCGGGAGGAGTCCGGTCTCACGCAAGCGGAGTTGGCTGAACGGCTGAATACCCGGAAATCTGCAATTTCCCGTATTGAAAACCACGCAGAGGATATCCGGCTTTCCACACTGGAAAAATTCGCAGCCGTTCTGGGCCGTTCAATCGAAGTAAGGATCCGTTGAGCTAAAGGGCGTTATCGGTATAGGACGCAAGGATCAGAGCTCAGGCCGCAAAAACAAAGCCTGCAAGTCATTGAGAAAGCGTGCGCCGAGTTCGGTTCGGTGGATATGGTCATTGTCCACGCTGACCAGGCCGAGTTCGCCGGCCCGGTTGAGCAAGGCCGTCAGCGTCGTTCGCTCCAGCCCGGTGCGGGACTCGAACTCCACCAGCGGAACGGGCTCGGCCAGGCGAAAGCGGTTGAGGAAGTATTCAAAGGCCAGCTCAGCGACCGGGATGGGCTTGTCGTCGGCGATGAAGCTGCGATCTTGCAGCGCTTTCAGGTAGGGCCTGGGGTGTGATTTGCGGCGCGTGCGGATGATCTCGCCCGTGGCCGGCATAGTGAGTTTGCCGTGGGCTCCGGCGCCGATGCCCAGGTAATCGCCGAAGCGCCAGTAGTTGAGGTTGTGGATGCTTTCCTGGCCGGGGTCGGCCCAGGCGGAAATTTCATAGGGCCGCAGGCCGGCGGCGGCAATACGCTGGGCGCAGGCTTCCTGCATGTCGATTACAGCATCTTCCAGCGGTAACGGCGGCGGGTGCTTGGCAAAAACGGTGTTCGGTTCCAGGGTGAGCTGGTAGTGCGAAAGATGGCGCGGGCCGAAGAGCAACGCGCGCTCGACATCGGCCACGGCCTGGTCGATGGTCTGCTCAGGCAAGGCCCACATGATGTCGAGGTTGAAGCGCTCGAAACCGGCCGCCTTGACCGCCTCGATGGCGAGTGCCGACTCATCGGCTGAATGAATCCGCCCCAGCCTCTTGAGCTTGTCATCATCGAAACTCTGAATGCCGAGACTGATCCGGTTGACGCCGGCCGCCCGGTAGGCTTCGAAGCGGTCGTGTTCGACCGTGCCGGGGTTGGCCTCCATGGTAATTTCCGCGCCTGGCGCAAGCTGCAGGCGCGCGCGCACGCCGGCCAACAGCCGGTCGATGGCGACCGCCGAAAACAGGCTCGGCGTGCCGCCGCCAAGAAATACGCTGACCACCGGCCTGCCCCAGATGCGCGGCAGATCCACTTCCAGATCGGCCAGCAGGGCATCGATATAGCGCTCCTCGGGCAGCTCATCACTCAAGGCATGCGAGTTGAAATCGCAATACGGGCACTTGGCCACGCACCAGGGCAGATGGATGTAGAGGGAAAGTGGGGGCAGAGAGAGCATGGTTGACAGAAAAAAGGCGAAAGGCTACCGAACACCGACCGTCGGCCACGTCGGGCCGATTTACCGTTCTCGCATTGTAGGTCGGGGCGACGTCCCCGACGGCTGCCCTGTCAACCGCTCGATCAACGCACCCAGCGCCTGGCCGCGATGGCTGACGCGGGCTTTTTCTGCCAACGACAGTTCAGCGGCGGTGGCGCCGAGTTGGCGGTCGTGGAACAGGGGGTCGTAGCCGAAGCCGCCGGTGCCGCGCGGTGCTTCAAGGATGTGGCCGTACCAGCGACCTTCGCTGATGATCGGCGCCGGGTCGGCGGCGTGGCGCAGCAGCACCAGGCAGCAGTGAAAATGGGCGGTGCGCCGCTCCATCGGAAAGTCGGCGAGTTCGGCCAGCAGCTTTTCATTGTTGGCCCGGTCATCGGCATGTTCGCCGGCATAGCGGGCTGAATAAATGCCGGGTCGGCCATCGAGGGCATCAACCACCAGGCCGGAATCATCGCCGAGCGCCGGCAGCCCGGAGACGCGAGAGGCTTCGCGCGCCTTGAGCACGGCGTTTTCGACAAAGCTCAACCCGGTTTCTTCGACCAGCTCAAGCTCGAACTGATCTTGCGAGACGATTTCGATGCTCAGGCTTTCAAAGCGCAGGGCAAGCTCGCGCAGCTTGCCCTGATTGCCGCTGGCCAGTACCAGCTTGTGACCTTCAAACGCCATTGGCGAGTGCAGCCTGCTGCATGGCGATCAGCTCGCCGATGCCTTTTTCTGCCAAATTCAGCATGGCATCCAGTTCCTGGCGTCGAAAGGCGTGGCCTTCGGCAGTGCCCTGAATTTCGATAAAGCCGCCGCCGTCATTCATGACCACGTTCAGATCGGTGTCGGCCGCCGAGTCTTCGGCGTAGTCGAGATCAAGCACCGGATCGGCGCCGAGCATGCCGACCGACACGGCCGCCACCTGACCGTGCACGGGGTTGCGTTTGAGCTTTCCTGAATCCATCAGCACGCCGACGGCATCGACCAGCGCAACGTAGGCACCGGTGATGGCGGCGGTGCGCGTGCCGCCGTCAGCCTGAAGGACGTCGCAGTCCAGGGTGACGCTGCGCTCGCCCAGGGCTTCAAGATCAATCACGGCGCGCAGGCTGCGCCCGATCAGCCGCTGGATTTCCAGCGTTCGCCCACCCTGCCGACCGCGCGTAGCCTCGCGCATGTTGCGCGTGCCGGTGGCTCTGGGCAGCATGCCGTACTCGGCCGTCACCCAGCCGCGGCCCTTGTTACGAAGCCACGGCGGCAGACGATCTTCAACGCTTGCGGTGCACAGCACGCGGGTTTCACCACAGCTGATCAGCACCGAGCCTTCGGCGTGGCGGGTGAAGTGGCGTTCGATTGTGATACGGCGCAGCTCGTCGGCAGCGCGCCCGGAGGGACGGTTCACCGGCATCAGTCCTTTCTATTCAAGGGGCGGCAAGGGTACCATGACGCATTCTTTCGCAAGCGATATAACGGCCACGATGAAAAGCATGACGGCTTATGCCCGCAGCTCGGCTGCGCTGGAAATGGGTGAGCTGGGCTGGGAACTGCGCTCGGTCAATCAGCGCTTTCTGGATCTGAGTTTCCGGCTGCCCGAAGATTTTCGCAGCCTGGAGCCAGCCCTGCGCAATCGCCTGAAAGAGCGCCTGGCGCGCGGCAAGGTCGAGATATCTCTCAAGTTTCGCGCCGATCCGGCCGCGACGGTTGGCCAGCTGGGCGTCAATGTCGATCTGGCCCGTTCGCTGCTCGACGCGCACTCGGAAATCAGGCGTCTGGCCGGCACCAGCGCTGAGCCCGATCTGGTTCATCTGCTCGCCTGGCCGGGCCTGATAGAGCAGTCGGGAACCGATTTTGAATCGGCCACAGATCCGGCGCTGGAGCTGTTTGATCGGGCAGTCGACGAGCTGCTTGCCGCCCGCGAGCAGGAAGGCCGGGCAATCGCCGCAATGCTCGAACAGCGCCTGGCCGGAATTGAAGAGCAGGTCGCCCTCGTTCGCAGCCACCTGCCCGCAATCCGGGCCGCTGTGGATGCGCGCTTTCGCGAACGCCTTGAAACGCTGAGCACACCGGTCGAACCCGGCCGCATCGAGCAGGAAGTCGTGCTGCAACTGCAAAAGCTCGACGTAGACGAAGAGCTTGATCGCCTGAGCGCCCATGTCGCCGAAGTGCGGCGGGTAATGGCACTCGCCGAACCGGTCGGCCGACGGCTGGACTTCCTGATGCAGGAAATCAATCGTGAAGCCAACACGCTGGGCTCGAAAGCCGCGCTGATCGACATCGGCCAGGCCGCCGTCGAGCTCAAGGTGCTGGTCGAACAGATGCGCGAGCAGGTGCAGAATGTCGAGTGAAGGCGATCTGTTTCTGGTTGCCGCGCCCAGCGGTGCGGGCAAGACCAGCCTGATCAGGGCTCTACTTGGCCGCTGTCCGACTCTGGCCTTGTCGATATCGGACACCACCCGTGCGCCGCGCGCCGGTGAAGTTGACGGTGAGCAGTATCATTTCATCGACGTTGATGAGTTTCAGCGCGGCGTCGAGGCCGGCAGTTACCTGGAACATGCTCTGGTTTTCGGCAACTATTACGGTACGCGCATCGAGCGGGTCGAGGCGCTGCGGGCGGCAGGTCAGGATGTGCTGCTGGAAATTGACGTGCAGGGTGCGGCCCAGATTCGCGCGAAGCGGCCCGATGTGTGCACGATTTTCATTCTGCCGCCGTCGATGACGGTGCTCGCCGAGCGCCTGAAATTGCGCGGCTCCGACAGCCTGGAAGTGATCCAGCGCCGGCTTGGCGAGGCGAGGCGCGAAATCAAGGCTTGCGCGGATTTCAGCTGGATGGTGGTCAATGAGGATTTTGACCAGGCCGTGGCCGATCTGGAGGCGATTGTGCGTGCCTGGCCGCAGCGCCGCAGTCGGCGTCATGCCTTGGTCAAGCGCCTGTTGGATGAAAGCGCTGGCGGGAGTACAATAGGGGATTGATTTTACTTCGCCGGTTGGTCAACGCGGCCGCCGCGAGCCGTCAGTGTAAATTTCCGGAGTTTCAAGCAAGCCATGGCAAGAGTAACCGTAGAAGACTGTATCAAGGCGGTGCCAAACCGTTTTGAGCTGGTCATGACCGCTTCCCAGCGCGCCCGCATGATTGCCAACGGTGCCGATCCGCTGGTCGAGGAAGAATCGGACAAGCCGACCGTCATTGCCCTGCGCGAGATCGCCGAAGGTGCGGTGGACAACGACAACATCTCGACCCTGCAGGCCGAGCTGGACGCTCATCTGGCCACCATTCAAGCCGAGCTTCCGTCGCCCCCCGAAGACGATCTGGACTGATCCATTGTCTGCCCTGAAGCGCTGAGGAATAGCGGCGGGGCAAACGCCAAGCGCAACGCCGCCATGCTGCCAGCCCCGGTTCGCGAGCTCAGGGATCTGCTCAACACCTATCTTGAGCCACCCAACGTGGCCATAGTGATGCGTGCCTATGAGATGGGCGCCAACGCTCACCAGGGCCAGCGGCGCCGATCCGGCGAAGACTATATTCTCCATCCGGTGGCCGTAGCCCGCATTCTGGCCGGGATGCGCATGGATCACCAGACGATCACCGCCGCGATCCTGCACGACACGATCGAGGATACTGATCTTGAGCGCGATGATCTGATCGAGGCCTTCGGTGAGCCGATCGCCAAGCTGGTCGACGGCGTCACCAAGCTCGACAAGATGCAGTTTCGCACCCGCAAGGAGGCGGACGCGGAAAGCTTCCGCAAACTGCTGCTGGCGATGAGCCGCGATCTGCGCGTGATTTTCATCAAGCTGGCCGATCGCCTGCACAATATGCGCACCATCGATCATATGTCGCCGCCTTCACAGCGGCGCATATCGGCCGAGACCCTGGAAATCTACGCCCCCATCGCCGCCCGCCTTGGCATGAACGAGCTCAGGGAAGAGCTCGAAGACCTGGGTTTTCGGCACCTCTACCCGAACCGCTACCGGGTGCTGTCCAGGCGCATCAAGCGCAGTGCCAGCAATCGCACGGAAATCATCGACTCGGTCGGGGCTGCACTCAAAAAGCGCCTGAGCGAGGCCGGCATTCCGGCGCGCGTCGAGGGACGTGCCAAATCGCTCTACAGCATCTACTGCAAGATGCGCGACAAATCGCTGGGCTTTGACCAGGTGATGGATCGCTACGCGCTGCGCGTTATCACCCAGTCCGAGCCACACTGCTACCAGGCGCTCGGCATCGCTCATTCCCTCTACAAACCCAAGCACGGCAGCTTCAAGGACTATATCGCCCTGCCCAAGCCGAACGGCTACCAGTCGCTGCACACGGTGCTCAATTCACCGTTTGATGTGCCGATCGAGATACAGATCCGCACCGAGGAAATGGACATCGTGGCCGAAAAAGGGGCGGCCTCGCACTGGCTCTACAAAGCCACTCCCGACGGCCAGACGGCGGTGCGTGCCCGCGAGTGGCTGCTCAAGCTGGTTGAAACCCAGTCACATGCGACCGACTCGGTCGAGTTTCTCGATGTCGCCAAGTCCGAGCTGTTCCCCGACGAGGTGTTCGTGTTTACCCCGCGCGGCAAGATCATCGATCTCAAGGCCGATTCAACCGTGCTTGATTTCGCCTACGCCATCCATACTGACGTCGGCAACCAGGCTGTCGGTGCACGCATCGACCATGAACCCGTGCCGCTCAACACCCGCCTGGTGTCGGGCCAGACGGTCGAAATCATTACCCGGAAGGGCGCGACCCCGCAGCCTGAATGGCATGAGTTCGTGGCCACTTCCAAGGCACGTTCAAGCATCCGCAGCCACCTCAAGAACCTGGAACAGGCCGATTCAGTGGCTATCGGACATCGCCTGCTCGACCAGGCGTTGACCCGGCGCGGCTATTCGCTGGAGAAAGTCTCGCAGCGGCGTCTGGATCGCTATCTTAAAAGGCTCGGCGTGGAGCGTCTTGAAGACCTGCTCATCCAGATTGCCCGCGGTGACACGCTGGCCCGCCTGGTAGCCCACAAATTGCTGCCGCTGACCCAGCGACGCAGCAGCGAAGAGCCTGAGTCCGAGTCGCTGACGATCGGCGGAACCGAAGGCAGCGCGATTGAGTATGCCAACTGCTGCCACCCGATCCCCGGCGATCCGATCATGGGTTATCTCTCATCGGGCAAGGGCCTGGTGATCCACCGCCAGCGCTGTCCGAACGTGATCGTGCTGAGAAAGGAGCACGCCGAACGCTGCCTGGATGTCAACTGGGCACCGGTCATGCAGGGCTATTTCTCGGTGCGGCTGAAAATCGTCACCGTCAACGGCCCCGGCGTGCTGGCCTCCATCTCGGCGACCCTGAGCGAGGTCGGCGCCAACATTGAAAAGGTCGAGCAGCCCTCGACCACCCGTGAAACGGCCATCCTGCACTTCACTCTGGCGGTGACCGGACGCGACCAGCTCGCCCGCGTCATGCGCCTGCTGCGTCGCAATCGCCACGTTCTCAAGGTCAGCCGCGAAATCAGCTGACCACCTGCCTGGCCACGCTCAAGGCGCGCTGGCTTCCTCGATTTCCGGCTCCTCGGCCGGCAGCTCGACCGGACTTTGACCATAGCTATCCGGGTCGAGGCTGCGCTCGCGGATAGCGCGCGCCTCGCAGCGGCTGCACAGATGGGTGATGTTTTTCAGTTCACGCGCCTGCGCGACGGTGCCGAGAAAAATCTCGGAGGTGCGCACGCCGGTGATGTGCGAGCAGTCGTCATAAAGGTGATAGACCGAACCGTGCGGCGTCCAGTAGACGCTGTTGCGGCCCTCGTTGAGCCATTCCACGCGCTCGGTTTGCTCGGTGTATTGCTCGACCGACGGCGGGCTGAAATCCACCCCGGCAATACCGGCGATGACCAGCGCGCCGATGGCCACGGCAGCCAGAATGCCCTTTTGCTTGCCTTCCAGATTCTTGTTGGTAAAGATCAGGATGATCAGCGGCAAAAAGGCGATGATGGCAACAAACAGGCCCATCTGGCTCTGGATGAAGAAGCGGATTCTCTGCTGTTCCGAGGCCGGATCAAGGCGGTTAGACTTGCGCCACAAAATGGCGCCGACAATGACCAGCGCCAGGTCGGCGGCAATCAGGACGATAATCCAGGTCAGGCTGATCGGTGGATTGAGCAACAGCACAATGGCACCAACCTGGCAGGCAATGGCGCCCAGCCACAGCAGCCCGGCGAACAGGCGCAGCCGGGTGGCCCGGCCCTTGCTTTCGGCCGTCGGCGTCCAGGCCTGCCGGCTGTCGATGGGCGGCGGTGTGTCGTCGCCGCCGACGCGGGTGATCTTGCGGGTTCGTTTCTCTTCGCTCACGGGTTTCCCTCCAGGTTGGTTCAAATGCGCACGACGCCCTCGTGAAGGCCGCCGGCGCGGATTTCAGTATTCAACGCCCGTGGCTCGGATGGCTGGGCAAGATCATAGCAAAAGGTTTTCCGGATGTAGTCAGGCCGCTGGTGCGTCCGCCTCGCAGGTCAACAGCACCCACAGCGGCACGCCGGCGGCGGCGTGTTTGCGGCCGGCCTCACTGAGGATGTCGAGCAGGGTGTCAAACACTTCAGGCGATGTACGGTGCAAAACGCCGGCGTGATCAAGTATCAGCATGTAGCCCGGCGCCGGCAGCCAGGACAGATCACCAAGACTGTCGCTCAAGGCATCCCAGTTGTGGCCAAAGTCGGGCGGGAAGGCAAGCGCTGCGGCCAGCGCATCGAGCAGCTCTGGCTTGTCAACCACCCGGCCCAGATCCACCGCCCGGACCGCGAACTCCAGCGCGGCAGCGGCCGCCGCCAGCCCTTCGCGCTCGCCAGCATTGACCGGACAAATGCCCGCCCGGCGCGTATCGGTCAGAAAAGAATCGAAAGTACGCTTGTTCACCGGCCGGTCTCGCGCTGAAACGCACGAAAGCTCTGGTAGTGATCGTCCGTGTAGTACCACTCGCTCGGCGGTTGGCCGCCGGTAACAATGCGGCGCGCACCGCGGTGACGCAGGCCGGGCGTATCGACGGTGAATTCACGGTAGTAGCCGCGCGAGCGGCTCGGCAGCAGGCCTTCGCGATTTTGAAACACCGTGCCGTCCTGACGATAGGGATAGGGCCCCCCGCGATCAATAAGCTCCAGTGTGGCATGCGCTTCGCGCGGCAAAAAATCCAGCGCCGAGCTGCTCGACGCTTCCCCACCGTGAACCGCCCCGGCTCCCGAATCAAAAACCGGCTCCGGATCGGCCACGTACTCCAGCGCCAGCAGAACTCCGAGCACCAGCACGGCGGCCAGCATACCCAGCCAGGGGCGCGAATTTCGGATCGGGCGGCGCGGAGACATACTCGAATAATATGCTAAAGCGAGACCTGGCTCCCACATAGTCTGGATAGCCGGGTTTGCGGAGCACCCGGGTCGGGGATAGAATAAAAGATAACCATATTTATGGAAAAATGGGCATGAAGACAACGCTGGAACTCCCCGATGAACTGATGCGCACAGTCAAGGTTCGCGCCGCACAGACGGATCGCAAGCTCAAGGATCTGATTGCGGAGCTGATCGAGCTCGGCCTTGAGCGCTCGCCCACCCGCGGCGAAAGCGATCCCTTGTCGAGCCTCAAAAGAAAACTGGTGTTCCACCCCGACGGCAGCGTTACCAACCCCGATGGCATCGACGACCCGGACTTCTTCGAGGAACTTGACAACATCCGTGAGGGAAGTCGCCGCGAGCGGCCGCGTGACCCGTTTGCCGGGCTGGACTGATGCGGCTGCTGGATACCAACATCCTCAGCGAAATCATTCGGCCACGTCCCAACCCGCAGGTCATTGAGCGTCTGTTCGCGCTTCCTTTCGATCGCCTGTTTGCCTCTGAAATGACGCGTTACGAACTGCGTCGCGGCGCCTGCCTGCGCCCCGACGCCGATCTGCTGTGGCGGCGTCTGGAGTCGATGGTGCTGCCGGTCGTGCAATGGCTGGACGTTACCGAAGCGATCAGCCTGCGCGCGGCAGAACTCGCCGCAAGTCTGCAACGCAGCGGCCAGCCCATCGGCCTGATCGACACCTTGCTTGCCGCCACGGCCCATGCCTACGGTCTGACCATGGTCACGCGCAACGTGCGCCACTTCGAGCACGTTCCCGGGCTTGCCGTTGAAAACTGGTTCTCGCCATGAACAGGTGTCGGTCAACCGCGACAGCCTTACAATAGGCAGCCTGAGCGCTGCGCGGATGCAGCGTACTCCTCATTTTTTGGCTGACTGGTTCAGAATCATGCATAAAACCCCCGTTCAAAGTGACAGCGCACCGGCCGCCATCGGCCCCTATTCTCAGGCTGTAAAAGCTGGCAACACGGTGTATCTCTCCGGCCAGATTCCGCTCGACCCGGCTACCGGAGAGGTGGTTGCCGGTGATTTCAGGGCGCTGGTCAATCAGGTGTTCGACAACCTGGTCGCCGTGGCCGAGGCGGCCGGCGGCTCGCTGGCGGATGTTGTCAAGCTCAATATTTTCCTGACCGATCTGGGCCAGTTCGGTGTCGTCAACGAGCTGATGGCCGAGCGCTTTTCCGAACCGTATCCGGCACGCGCCACGATTGAGGTTTCGGCGCTGCCCAAAGGTGTGCCCGTGGAAATGGATGCGGTGATGGTGCTCGGCGCGAACTGAAGCTCGGGCGTATCGCTTGAACGAGCCGCGGAATCTGACATGAGCGCAGACGGCCTGGGTCCGATCGACGCGCTTGACGGCGTCGGGCCGCAGATCGCCTCGCGCCTGAAGGCGCTCGGCATCAGCCGCGAACTTGAGTTGCTCCTGCATCGCCCGCTGCGCTATGAGGACCGCACCCGGATCGTGCCGATGAACCGGGTGCGACCGGAAACGCGCGTTCAAATCGAGGGCCGGGTGGTGCATCAGGAAATCGTGCAGCGCAGCCGGCGTATGTTGCTGGTCACCCTGGCTGATGACACCGGCCAGCTCACCCTGCGCTTTTTTCGCTTTTATCCCTCGCAGCTACGCATGTACCAGCCGGGCAACTCCTTGCGCTGCTTTGGCGATGTACGTTTTGGGCCACAGGGTTTCGAGATGGCGCATCCGCAGGCTGAGCTGTTGGGCGATAACCCACCGCCCCTGCCGAAGCATCTGAGCGCCATCTATCCGGTCACACAGGGACTGGCCCAGGCAACGCTTGCCAAACTGATCGAAGCGACCGTCGAGCGGCTGGTTTCGGGCCAGCTTGAATTGCCCGACCCGCTGGCTGGAACCGACTGGCCGGACCTGGCCGAGTGCGTGTCAACGGTTCACCGACCGACGTCAAGCGAGAACATCGATGCCCTGGTGGACGGTCATCACCCGGCCGTTCAGCGCCTGGCACTTGAAGAACTGCTCGCCCACCATCTGGCCCTGGCCCGGCTCAACCGTGCGCGGGCACGGCAAAAAGCCCGACCGCTGAATTCCGGTCCCGGGCTTGCGGCGAAGCTGATCGACATCGTCGGCTTTGCGCCAACCGGCGCACAGCGAAGGGTGATGGCTGAAATTGCTGCCGACCTGGACGACTCCCGACCCATGCGCCGCCTGCTGCAGGGCGACGTCGGCTCGGGCAAGACCCTGGTCGCCGCCGCCGCTTTGCTGACCGCCGCAGCCAATGGCCGACAGGCGGCAATTGTCGCCCCGACCGAGATTCTGGCCGAGCAGCATTTCAATACTTTGTCTGACTGGTTCAAGCCGCTTGGCATTGAGCCGGTGTGGCTGGCAGGAAAGGTCAAGGGCAAGGCCCGCGCTGCTGCACTCGCCGCGCTGGCCGGAGAGGCATCCATCGCCGTTGGCACCCACGCGCTGTTTCAGAAAGGCGTGGAGTTTCGTGATCTGGCCATGGTGGTGGTCGACGAGCAGCACCGTTTCGGCGTCCATCAACGCCTGGCCCTGGCGGCCAAGGGCAGTGCCAGCGGATTTTTGCCGCATCAGCTGGTAATGACGGCAACACCGATTCCACGCACGCTGGCCATGACCAGCTATGCCGGTCTGGATATTTCGGTGATCGACGAGCTGCCTCCCGGTCGCAAGCCGGTCACCACCGTGGCGATCAGCGACCGCCGCCGTCAGCAGATCATCGAACGTTTGCAAAATGCCCTGGCTGAAGGGCGTCAGGCGTACTGGGTTTGCCCGCTGATCGAGGAATCCGAGCTGCTGGAAGCGCAGGCGGCCGAATCGACCGCCGAAGACCTGGCTTCAGCCCTGCCCCGCTTTCGTATCGGCCTGATTCACGGGCGCATGAAACCGGCCGAAAAACAGGCGGTGATGATCGAGTTCGCTGGCGCCAAAATCGACCTGCTGGTGGCCACCACCGTCATCGAGGTCGGCGTCGACGTGCCCAATGCCAGTTTGATGATGATTGAAAATGCCGAACGCCTCGGCCTGTCGCAGCTACACCAGCTCCGGGGCCGGGTCGGCCGCGGCAGCGAACAGGCCGCCTGCGTGCTGATCTATCGCCCGCCGCTGAGCGAGACCGCCCGGAAACGTCTGGAAACCATGCGCGAAACCACCGACGGCTTTGTCATCGCCGAACGCGACCTGAAGCTGCGCGGCCCCGGCGAAGTACTCGGCACCCGCCAGACCGGCATGCTGCGCTTTCGAGTTGCCGACCTGGCCCGCGACACCGGGCTGTTCGAGCCCGTCAAGGCGCTGGCCGAGCAGCTCGGCACCGCCGACGCCGAATGCATCATCACCCGCTGGCTGGGCCAGGCCGAGCAGTTTGTGGATGTCTAGCTCAAGCAGGTACGGTACACTAGACCGTTCCGTATGGCGCGCAAAATACGGCCGCGCAAGCCCGATCCACTGCCCCCAAGGAGAGCCCCGGTGAGCGAGCGAAAACTCAGCCTGACTGATCATGAATCCGGAAAAACCCTCGAACTGCCGGTGGTCGCCGGCACGGAAGGTGATCCAACCATCGACATCAGCCGACTGAATTCCGAACTGGGCTATTTCACCTATGACCCCGGCTACGGGGCGACGGCGAGCTGCAAGAGTGACATCACCTATATCGACGGCCACGCCGGCATTCTGCGCTACCGCGGCTATCCGATCGAGCAACTTGCCGAGCAGTCGAGCTTTCTCGAAGTGGCCTATCTGCTGCTTTACGGCGAGCTGCCCACGGTCGCTGAATTCGCCGGCTTCGAGCGCGACATCACTTATCACACGATGGTCCACGAGCAGGTCAACAACTTCATTTCCGGGTTTCACTACGACGCCCACCCGATGGCTATTCTGGCCGGGGTGGTCGGCTCGATGGCGGCGTTTTACCACGACAAGCTCGACGTCAGCGATCCCGAGCAGCGCGACCTGGCCGCCAAACGCCTGATCGCCAAGATTCCGACCATTGCCGCGGCCGCCTATCGTCACTACCGCGGCTGGCCGAGCGCCTATCCGCGCAACTCGCTGGACTATTCCGAGCGTTTCCTGCACATGATGTTTTCGGTTCCGGCCGAAGATTACGAAGTCAATCCGGTTGCGGCCAAAGCGCTTGATCTGCTGTTTATCCTGCACGCCGATCATGAGCAGAATGCCTCGACCTCGACCGTGCGCCTGGTCGGCTCGACCGGAGCCAACCCTTACGCCTGCACAGCCGCCGGCATTGCCGCCTTGTGGGGGCCGGCCCACGGCGGTGCCAACGAGGCGGTGCTCGAAATGCTCAACGAGATCGGCGACTCCAGCCAGGTGAGCCGGTTTGTGGACAAGGCCAAGGACCGCAACGACCCGTTCCGCCTGATGGGCTTTGGCCACCGCGTGTACAAGAATTTCGACCCGCGCGCGACCATCATCCGCAAGGCCTGCCATGAGGTGCTCGACGACCTCGGCCAGGACGATCCGCTGCTTGATCTGGCCATGGAGCTGGAGCGGATTGCGCTTGAGGATGACTATTTTGTCGAGCGCAAACTCTATCCGAACGTCGATTTCTACTCCGGCATCATCTACAAGGCATTGGGTATTCCGCCGAGCATGTTCACCGCGATGTTTGCCATCGGCCGCACCGTCGGCTGGGTCAGCCAGTGGCTGGAACAATCCGCGACCCCGCACCGCATCGGTCGCCCGCGCCAGATCTACACCGGCGCCGGCGAACGCGAATATCTGGGGATTGAAAAAAGATAGAGGCCGGGCCCAAAGCCAAAGGCACAAAACAGATTAAAGAAACAGATCCGGCAGCAGCGGCTGGCCGGGCTCAACCGCGTATTGCTCCAGATCGCTGACGCCCATCAGCTCCAGCACCTCTTCATCAATGAAGAACCGACCGCTGTACTGATCGGCTTTCTGCTTGAAAATCCAGTGCGCGGTGTCGGCCAGGATCTCCGGCTTGCGGCAGTTCCCGGGCCGGACTTCGCCGCCCAGCATGGCCAGCGCGGCGGTCGCAATCACGGTTTTCGGCCACAGCGCGTTGACCGCAATGCCGCGCTCGCGAAACTCCTCGGCCATGCCCAGAACGCACAGGCTCATGCCGTATTTCGCCATCGTGTAGGCGAGGTGCGGCGCGAACCATTTCGGGTCCATGTTCAACGGCGGCGAGAGGTTGAGGATGTGCGGATTGTCGGCCTGCTCCAGCCACGGCAGGGCGGCCTGGGAGCAGACGAAGGTGCCGCGCGTGTTAACGCCGTGCATCAGGTCAAAGCGCTTCATCGGTACATCGGGCGTCGGGGCCAGGTAAATCGCCGACGCGTTGTTGACCAGAATATCGATGCCGCCGAAGGTTCTGGCGGCCTGCTTCATCGCCTCGGCCACGGCCTGCTCGTCGCGG
Source organism: uncultured Wenzhouxiangella sp. (assembly GCA_937876395.1). GTDB lineage: Bacteria > Pseudomonadota > Gammaproteobacteria > Xanthomonadales > Wenzhouxiangellaceae > Wenzhouxiangella. The sequence continues at coordinate 17,763 of CALEIM010000004.1, forward strand.
ATATCGAGCTTGATGGCCAGCGCCTGGCCGCCGGCCGCCTCGATCTCTTCCGCTGCGCTGTGAATGGTGCCGGGCAATTTCGGATGCGGCCGGTCGGTCTTGGCGGCAACCACCACCTTCGCGCCGTCGGCAGCCGCCCGTTTGGCAATGGCCAGGCCAATACCGCGCGAAGCGCCGGTGATAAACAACACCTTGTCGGCAAGCGTGCTCATGGGGCGTTTTCCTGAATCGGGAGCCAAGCGCCCATTCTAATCCTCAGCTGACTCAGCGCCCATCAGGCTGATCAGGCCTTCCAGCCGGGCGATCGGATCGTTCATTTCCAGCAGGGCCTGGGCATGCTCCAGCGACAGCGACAGAATGCTGCTTAAAGTCCGGCCCAGGCTGCTGGCGTCTTCAATTTCCACATCCAGCACATCGGCCAGGTCCGGCTGGCGAAGCAATTCCTGGACCAGGGTCTGGAGCGCGCCGAAGCGCGCCGGAACCGGTACCGCCGGCTCGGGCGGAAACCACTTTATCTCGGCCACCAGCAGGCCGTTGTCACGCGCGCGGGTGCGGCCAATCCGGAAGCGCCGCTGGCCGCGACAACTCAAGCCCAACAAGCCGTCTTCAAGGCGGTCAAAGTCGACCATCATCGCCTCGGTGCCAACGCGCGCATGGCGGGCCTTGCCGTCGGCTTCGGCCGGCCAGGCGCAAATCACGCCAAAGCCTGAGTTTTCGCGGGCGCAGTCGCGCACCATGTCCAGGTAGCGCTGTTCAAACAGACGCAGCTTGAGCGTCGCGCCGGGAAACAGCACGGTTTGCAGCGGAAACAGCGGCAGAATTTCGGGGCTCACGACAGCGCTGCAAAAAATCGTCGCGGCGCGTTCTCAAAACTGCGGTTGCTCATGAACACGACGTGGTCGCCGGCACGCGCTTGGGCGAGTATGTCTTTCAGGAGATTGTCGATCTGGCTGCGCGGCCGGCCTTGCACACCGCTGCGTTCGAGTACCGCAAGCGGGTCCCACTCCATGCCCTCGGAACTGCGTAGCCAGACAAAGTCGGCCGCCGCCAGGGCGGACGGCAGCTCGTTGACGTGAACGCCGGCGCGCATCGTGTTACTGCCCGGCTCCAGCGCGACCAGAATGCGTGCGTTGCCGACCGAGCGGCGCAGGCCTTCCAGAGTCAGACGAATGGCGGTGGGATGATGGGCAAAGTCATCGTAGACGCGGATACCACCGGCCTCGCCGATCAGCTCCATGCGTCGTTTCACCCCCGAAAAGCTGGCCAGGGCTTCAATACCAACTGCGGCATCAATGCCGGCAGCACTGGCAGCGGCCAGCGCGGCCAGCGCGTTCAAGGCATTGTGCCGTCCGCTCAGCGACCACTCCAGGGAGCCCACGCTGTGTCCTTCGTGCATGAAGCTCAGCCGGGTGCCGCTGGGATGATCAAGCCGTACCTGCCAATCGCTGTCAACATTGTCGCCGCAGGCAAAGCCGGTAACCGGGGTCCAGCAGCCACGCTCAAGCACGGCGGCCAGGTGGTTGTCCGTGGCGTTGACGATCAGCCGTCCGTTGCCCGGAACGCTGCGGATGAGGTGATGAAACTGGGTCTGAATCGCGGCCAGGTCGGGGTAGATGTCGGCATGATCGAATTCGAGATTGTTGAGCACGACGATGTGCGGCCGGTAGTGGACGAACTTGGCTCGCTTGTCGAAAAACGCGGTGTCGTATTCATCGGCCTCGACAATGAACCACTCCGCGCCGTTGCGCGCCGAAAGCCCGAAATTGACCGGGATGCCGCCAATAAGAAAACCGGGCTGGCGCCCGGCGTGCTCGAAAATCCAGGTCAGCATGGCCGCCGTGGTGGTCTTGCCGTGCGATCCGGGAACGGCCACCA
>CALEIM010000005.1 GCA_937876395.1 uncultured Wenzhouxiangella sp.
GCGAGAAGGTGTTCGTGCTGCGCTTCATCCAGGGCCGCGACCCGGACTGGGTGCAAAGGCCGTTCTTCGCCAAATTTGATGAGAACGCCACCTGGCTGCCCGACCTCAAGCCCGCCCTGGGCGCGGAGAAGTTCTTCTACGAGGAAGAATTCTCCGACCTGAAGGAAGAGAAGCTGGCGCTGATCTGATCGCGGCCGGGTAAAGCCATGCGCGCGAAGCCGCAGCTCGCCTGAAAGGCCTGTCGGCTGGTCTGGACGCTCAATTTGTGCTCATTATCGTTGCCGGATTCCGGGGGCAGGTTCATGGGCGCATTTTCCGCTCCTGCTGTTCGGGGCGTGGCAAGAGTGCCACACGGACCATCCACTACAGCACGTCAGTGTTGATATTTCACTAGGCCCGCCATAGACTCCCGTTTCGCATTTACCAGCCAAAAAGAGGGAATTCTTGATGAGAGTAATGATTTTCTGCCTCGGGGTGCTTTGCACGGCACTCCTGTTTGCTCACGATGTACAACACCAGTGGCCGGAAGGGCAGGCCGGCTGGTCCGCGACCGATTATTCCCAGCTCCAGGCACGGGCTGGGCGGGTCGCTTTCGATCTGCCGTCCAGAGGAGTCGGTGACCTGGAGATTCACGCAGACCTGCCGGCGTTTCTGGATGCGACGGCGAACCTGGAGCCGCTCGTGCACGAGGATTTTGCCGCAAATGTACTGCTCCCCAATAATGGGGGTACCTGCTATAACCCGGTGGACCTGCGTTCCGATGATCCCTGTTTTCGTCCCGGCGACCTGGCCGGTGGATTCCAGGTCCGGGCCAGTCTCGGCAGCTTCAGTTCCTCCTGGCTGTTCCTGATGGACCCGGGGTTTTTGGGCACGCCCGGGGTCGTGTTGGGGCCCAACTCGATCAACGCCCCTTTACCCAACCCGACCAGGATTGATTTTCCCGCCGGCGTCACGGCCGTTTCCATGGATGCTTACGAAGGCGTTAATGGAGACCCGGTAGCGGTTACCGTATATGGCACGGACGGTTCGGTCTTGGGGGATTTCGTGGTTGCGCCGTCCGCCATGAATGAACCGGCCTTCGTCGGTGTGACCAGCCCGCAACCCATTGGCCGGGTAGACCTGGTGGGCACCACCTCCGGTTCCGGCGAGCTGATCGGTGATCTGCGCTTCGGAGGTGGCACCGGGCGGCTGGTGAGCACGCCGGAGGCCGTGGATTTTGGCCCGGTGGCAACCGGAACTACCGCCACCGTGAGCGTTTTGCTTGAAAACACGGGTGGTTTGCCCTTGGAGCTGGGCAGCCTGGGGGACGTTGATGCGCCCTTCGAATTGAGTTCCGACCCGTGTTCCGGAACTATCCTGGCGCCCGGTGCGGACTGTGAACTGGAACTGGCGTTCGCGCCCCAGCTGGCCGCGGCCGACCAAGCCGGTCTGGCGATACCCGTGGCCGGCGAGGTTGAACCTTACCAGCTTGCCGTGCACGGGCAGGGTGTCCGAGCCGGGCTTCAGGCTGTACCCGCCGCGCTCGGTTTGATCGCCGTCGTCGGCAGCACTTCCAGCGACACGGTAGCGATCGTCAACCGTTCGCCGGTAACGGCCACCGTGGATGCGCTTGCGCTGTCAGGCGAAGCGTTCGGTTCGGGCAATGGCAGTTGCGGCGTGCCACCGTTTGAACTTCCCCCGGGAGATTCCTGCACGCTTGAACTGACCTTCGGGCCCGATCAGGCCGGTGAACGCGTTGGTGGCGTCGAGTTGCTCGCCGCCGACCAATCGGCTCTGGCCCGAATTCATCTCAACGGCCAGGCGACGGGAGAATAATCATGCAATCAATCAATCTGCGCTTGTTTCTTGTAGCCGGCCTGTGCGCCGCCGGCCTGGCATCGGCCCAAGCCGGTACGGTGACCTTCTACGACGACCGTCAGGACTTTCTCGATGCCACCCAGGCACTGGATCTGGTGATCGAGGATTTTGAAGCTGGCTTCGAGCTGGCTACCAGCGAACAGTGGGCGGCTTGCCGCGAACCCATCGGCAGCGACAGTGACGACGCCTGCTTTGCCCGCGGGGATCTGGCACCCGGATTTGCCATCTTTTCCACGGAATTGCCGGGACAGCTTCTGCGTATGGAGCCCGGCGTCTGGGATAGCGAGTCTGTCGTGGTAGGTGCCTGGCCCTTCCGGATCAACCCGGGTTCGTTCAACCCAACCCGGGTGCGGTTCGATGAGGGCCCCACGGCGGTGGGTGCCGATGTGTACGGAGTGCGCCTGGAATCAGGTAACCCCAGCGGCCTGGTCGAGCCGGTTCTGGTGGAGGTGTTCGACCGGGATGGCATCCTGCTGGATTCGGTTCTGGTCGAGCCGCCCGCCTATGACGAGCCGGCTTTCGTTGGGCTGGTCAGCAGTGTCCCTGTCGGCGAGGTGGTTTTCGGCACCCAGCTCAACGAGCTCGGGCAGGGCGCCGGGGAGATGATCGATAACCTCCACTTTGGGGGCGGCCCCGGTCGTCTGGAGGTCGAGCCGGCCGAATTCGGCCCGGTGGCCCTCGGTGACACGGCCACACGGATGGCCACTTTGAACAATGCCGGGCATCTGGATCTTCAGGTAGGCAACCTGCCGGCGGTGCCGGCACCTTTTGCCGTCCAGGCGGATGGTTGTTCCGGCGAGCTGCTGGGGCCGGGTGAGTCCTGCAACATCGAACTGGTCTTCGAGCCGGGTGTTGCCCGAACCTTTTCACAGGCGCTCGAAGTTCCCGCCGACGGCGCGGCCCGGCCGCTGGATTGGACGCTTTCCGGTGAAGGCGTGGTGCCGCGAATCGAAGCTGCGCCGGTCCGACTGGACTTTGGCGCCGTCGCCGTAGGAGAAAGCGGTGCCGTGGCTACCGTCACGCTGAGCAACCCTTCGCCGATCATTGTGGAGTTGACCAGTCTGGCCGGTCTCCAGGGGCCCTTCTCTGTGTCCGGTGGAACCTGTGGATCGGCCCCGGTGGTGCTGGCCCCGGGTGAAAACTGCAGTCTGGAAATCGATTTCAGCCCCGAGCAGGCCGGTGCGTTCGATGGCGCGGCGGTGCTGATTGCCGGCGACCGGGTGTCGTCGGTTGCAGTGGAGCTCGAAGGCGAGGGGGTGACGCAATGAAATTCTGCACAAAAACAAAACCGGAGCAGACCATGAACCGCAAGATATTTTCCGCTCTGGCGGCATTTGGCCTGGCAGCCCTTCTGGCCGCCTCCGCGGCCCCGGCAGGCGCCTCGGACCCGGGTGTACTCGAAGTCTACGACAGCCTGGAAGACTTCCTGGTTGGGGTGGACGAGGTCAGTGTTCTGGTCCACGAGGACTTCAACGCCGAGCGGATGCCGCTTGGAGGCTTTAGTCAGAGCGTCTGCGACAACCCACAGAACAGCAGCACCGGCACGCCGGCGACCAACTTCGTCAACCAGTGTTTCGGCTTCGGCGAGTTGGCCGAGGGCTTTTCGGTGCGCACGGATGATGGCAGCCTACTCTGGATGACCGGCACCAATGGCGCCGGCGGCAACCGGGAAACCAACGTCCTGGGTAGTTTGCCCGGGATGGCGGCGACCCTGTTGGATTTCAGCGACCCGCCAACGGCAGTCGCCCTGGATCTATACCAGTTCATGGGGGTGGGTACGATCATGGTGGAAGTTTTTGCCATCGATGGGGCCCTGATGGGAACACTGGAAGTGAATCCGCCGTCGGTCAACGAGCCCAGCTTTGCCGGCTTTTCTGCGCCGGCCCCGATCGGGCGGGTGCGCCTGATGACCACCAACCCGGGCGCGCCGGAGTCAATCGGTGAAATGTACTTCGGCGGCGGCCCTGGACGCCTGGAGGCGTCCGTGGAAAGTATTGAGTTCGGACGGATCACGGTGGACTCGGAGGCTTCGCAGACGGTCGAGCTGTTCAACAGCGGTTTTCTGGATCTTTACATGGAGTCGCTGCCGGAGCCGGACGAGCCGTTTGTCCTGACCGGAGAAGACTGTTCCGGTGTGGTGCTGGCCCCGGGCGAGCAGTGTTCGGTAACTTACGCTTTCCAGCCACAGCATGTCGGCAATTTCGGACATGATGTGGCCCTCTCCGCCGGGGGGGCTTTCGGTGATACGCTGGGATTGGCGTTGGCCGGCGAGGCCATGCTACCGGAGCTGTCGATCGTGCCCGCGCGCTGGAACTTCGCCGCGCCCGGTGACGATACCCTGGAAGTTCGTCTGGTCAACCACGAGAGTGTGTCGGTTACGGTGGAAGCCATCCTGGCGCCGGCCGAACCATTCAGCGGCGGCGGCGGAGATTGTCCCGAGGCGCCGTTCGAGCTCGAACCAGGCGGGTCTTGTACGCTGGGCTTCGGGTATGGTCCGGCGGCGCCGGGCCGCCATGCCGCCTCGGTGCTCATCGCAACCGATGACCCGGCGGGTGTGCGAGCGATTCACTTGAGCGGTCGGCTGGATGGGCCGGAGATGGTGATCAGCCCGGCCAGCCTCGACTTCGGCTCCGTGGCCGTGGGCCAGATGGCCGAGCAGATCCTCGAGATCACCAGCGCCGGTACAACCCCCTTAGGCATTGATGCCTTCGAGATACCGCTCCCCTTCGAACGCGCCGGCGGTGACTGCCCGGAGGCACCGTTTGACCTGGCGCCAGGCTCGGATTGCACGCTGGCGGTACGTTTTGCGCCGGCCGCACCAGGGGCGGTGAGCGATGACCTCGTGATTGACTCGAACCTGCCATCCACGCCGACTCACGTCGGGCTTTCCGGCACGGGAACCGAAGCCGGGGTATCCGTCTCCCCGGATGTCGCCGAATTCGGGCCCGTGGTCGTCAACCAGACAGAGTCTGTGACTCTGACCGTGGCCAATACCGGCAGTGCGGAGCTGCAGGTCATCGCCGTCGGCGGACCCGATGCACCGTTTTCCCTGGTCGGGGGCACCTGCCCCGAATCCGGCTTCACCCTGCCGGCCGGGGCTGATTGCAGCATCGAGGTGGCATTCTCGCCCGAGGCGATCGGTGCCCATGAAGGCGCCGTCACGGTGGATACTGCCGTCGGCCTGGTGACCGTTCCGCTCGGGGGTAGCGGTGTCGAGGTGGTCGATGAGCCCCGGCTGCGTCTGGAAAGCGGTACCAGCATTGATTTCGGTCAGGTCGCAGTAGATGCCGGTAGCGAAGCCGTCGTCGTGATCCGCAACACAGGGGGTCAGGCGCTGGAGGTGACCGGCCTGATGGGCCCAAGCGCGCCGTTCAGCCTGGCCCAGGGCGACCCAGATGCCTGTGTCTCGGTGCCGTTCGAGCTGGCGCCGGCCCAGGCCTGCAGCATGGTTGTGCTGTTTGAGCCTGTCGCGGCCGGTTTTTATGCCGACGGGCTCGTCCTGGAGTCAAACGCTCCTTCCAGCCCGGACGAAGTGACGCTGCAGGGCGAGGCCTTGGCTGGTCAGGCGCAGGCGCCGATCGCCGTTCCAACGTTGGAACGCACGGCCTTGCTGGCGTTGATCCTGCTGATGCTGGCCGTGACCGGCTGGAAGCTTAAGGGCGCCAGGCGAGTGCGAGCCTGATCACGAAACCTCCTGCCCTGCAGGATGGCAGACCGGGCCGGCAAGCGCCGGCCCGGTGGTATTGAAACCCGAGGAGCGATGATGCGTTGGAAATGGCTGGCGGCACTGCTGATCGCGGTGTCTCCCTTGGTTGCTGCCGGAAACCCGGCCTGCGTGATTTCTTTCGACAGTGCCCGGCTGGATGTCTGCACCGGCACGCTGTCGCTAGCGGACGACGACCCGTTGCGGTCGCTGGCCGAGCCCGCTGGCCATCACGCTTCCAGGGTGCGAGTGGTCAAATTTGCCGGCCCGGTGGGACGAGCCACGCGCGAAGCGTTGGAGTCCCGTGGGGCCGAGATTCTCGGTTATGCACCCCATCATGCCTACGTGGTGCGGATGCCGCCGTCCCTGGATGCCCGGATGCGGGATCTGGATGGCGTGGTCTGGGTCGGGCCGTTCCTGCCGGTTTGGAAGCTGGAGGCGAATCTGATCAACCAGCTTCGCGGCATGGACATTGTTAATCGAGCCGGGTTGGAACATCTGCGGGTGACCCTGCAGCGAGGGGTGCCCGTGAGATCGGGGCGTGCCCTCGTGACCGACGTCGACGGCCTCGATTTCGTTCGCCGCGAGCGTGGACAGGACCAGGAAAGACTGGTGGTCTCGTTCGACCCGGCCCGGCTGGATTCGGTGCTCGAGGCGCTGGTGGTGGCCGACGAAGTGGCGGCGATCAATCTGCACTGGCCCCGGAGGCCGTTAAACTCCCAGGCTGGCTGGCTTCACCAGAGCGGCGAGGCGGACCTCACGCCGGTTTTCGACCAGGGACTGTTTGGCTGCGGTCAGGTGATCGGCGTCCTCGATACCGGAGTCCACCCGAACCACTGCTCCTTCGATGACCCCGCCTATGGCCTTCCGGCGCACGATATCTGTTCTGCAGGCGCTGACTGCGTGGCGATCACGCCGGACTTCGGTCACCGCAAGGTCGGAGCACATTACAACTGGTCGGGCGGCTCAGGTGCGCCGGCGGACCTTCAGGGGCACGGTACGCACGTGGCCGCCTCTGCGGTCGGCAACAACCGGGCCAACCCGGTCGACTGCGAGAGTTTCACCAGTCCCGGTGGCACCAGCGACCTGGATGGTACAGCGCCGGGCGCGCGTCTGATTGCCCAGGAGGCCGGCCCTGGCCTGGACTATCTCAACAGTCTGGGCGGCAGTATCGATCACGCCGCCCGGGTGGCGTACGACAACGGCGCCCGCATTCACAACAATTCCTGGGGTTCGAGCTGCCGCGATACAAACAACCAATGCATCCCGGGTTGCCAGGTGGGCTATCGTCCGGCCAGCCGAGACGCCGACCAGGTCGTCTGGGAGCATCCCGAGCTGGCGCTGTTCGTGGCCGCGGGTAATAGCGGCAGCGGTTGCGGCCCCGGGGCAGATGTGGGTTCAGCCGGCAACGGCAAGAATGTTTTTTCCATTGGCAGCAACGTTCGCGGCCACGATGGGGATGACATGTCCTTTTTTTCTTCACGCGGTCCGACCAGTGACCGTCGCACGAAACCCGACCTGGTCGCCCAGGGTGGTGGTGCGAGCGCCGCCACGATGATTCATTCCGCAGCCACGGGCACCGACTGTGGCGTGGCAACCGATCGCGGGACGTCCATGGCCTCACCTACCGCGGCCGGGTTGGCCGCCCTGGTGCGGGAATACCTGGAGCGTGGTTTTCATCCCCTGGGCGAGCCCATCCCGGGACTGGCGATTCCCGACCCGTCCGCTGCCCTGGTCAAGGCTATCCTGATCAACGGGGCGGCGACTATCGAAGGAGAAGGCGCCGGCCGGCAGGCCGCAGCCAACCGGCACCAGGGCTGGGGTCGTATTCACCTTGATCAGGCCCTGTATTTTGCCGGTGATGCCCGGCGCCTCTGGCTTCACGAGGACAACGACGGACTGGAAACCGGCGCGGCGGAAAGCCACAGCCTGGTGGTCGACGGCGACCAGCCGCTGTCGGTGACGCTGGTCTGGCATGACCATCCGGGCATGCTCAATGCCGACCCGCATATCGTCAATCGGCTGCGACTGGAAGTGGAAGCCCCCGACGGCCTGGTATGGACGCAGAAACTCCCGGTTGACGGCGGCCTGGCTGACTCCGACCCCTTCCAGGACACCACGGAAGAACACCACGACGGACGCAACACGGTTCACCGGATTCGCCTGGAGGAGCCGCTGTCCGGCCCCTACGAGCTCCGCGTCCTGGGCGTCGAGGTGGCTGCAGGCGACCGCCAGCCGTATGCCCTGGTCGCCAGCGGTGCGCTCAACGAGCTCGCCGAGCCGGGGTTTGTTCTCCGGGCCAATCCCGACCACGCCGACATCTGCGCTGGAGAAGGAATCGAGCTGGAGCTTGAAGTCCAGAGCATACTGGACTTCGATGACCCGGTGACCCTGGCACCCGTTGGCGACCTGCCGCCAGGCATGAGCGCGGTGTTCGCCGACAACCCGGTCACCCCGACGCATCCGGCGACTGGGGTCGAGCTGGTCCTGGACGGGACCGCCGCGGTGCCGGCCGGGATGTATGTCATCGATATCGCCGGAGAAAGCGACGGGCCGAACCATTCACCCTCCTCGCACTCGGCGACCGTGGAGTTGCAGGTCTCGAGCCAGTCTCCACAGCCGGGGGTGTTGTCCGGCCCGCCGAATCAAGCCGCCGAGCAGCCGCTACAGCCGGTCTTCACGTGGCAGGATTTTGCCGATACACGCAGCTATCGTTTCCAGCTCGCAACGGACCCGGATTTCGAGAATATCCTTGAAGACCGGGTCATTGATGGCACCAGCCACGCCGTCGATACCCGCCTGGAATCGGTGCGTCACCATTACTGGCGGGTTGCCGGCATCAACCCTTGTGGCCAGGGGTCTTTCAGCCAGCCCTTCCGCTTTTCGACCCTGCAACTGGCCGGCGACTGCCCCCTGGGCAGCGATGTTGAAGTCTTGGCAGGCGCGGATTTCAGCGGTGGGGTGCTACCGCCGAACTGGAGCAGTTCGAGTTCGACCGGGGCCGGGGCCTGGACGGTTACCGACGCGCGAAGTTACAGTGGCGAACATTCGGTTCTCGCCAGCGACAGCGGCGGGCTAAGCGACCAGCATCTGACCCTTCCCGAGTTGAATCTGCCGAATGAAGGCGAGGGCCTGCTGCTGGCTTTCCGGACCTGGCAGCACATCGAATCATGGCCCCTGGGCGCGGGTTGCTTTGACGGCGCGGTGGTGGAGGTTTCTGTTGACGAAGGCGAGAGCTGGACACCGATCGGCGACAAGCAAATTCTTACCCGCCCCCTGGACGGGCCGGTTTCGACGAGCTGGGGCAACCCCCTGGGCGGGTCGCCGGCCTGGTGTGGCGATCCCCGGGATGAGTGGGAGCGTTACGCTATCGACCTGGGGCCTTGGGCCGGTCACACGACTCGGTTACGGCTGCGCTACAGCACGGATATCCGCGGTGGTCACGAAGGCTGGTATGTCGACGACGTCGCCGTCCGGGCCTGCAGTCCGCCCTCCGGCGTGGTTTTCGAGGATCGTTTCGAGCTGCCGTGAATCCTGTTGCCGGCTCGCGCTGAGAGCGCAGCTCCGGCTTGACATGGGGTAGTCGCTGGGCAACCATCCTGAAGCTCACATCAAGATAAAACTGGAGCACTTCGATGCGTTACCCGGCGATTTTGTTCATCGTCTTTTTTCTGACGCTGCTTCCGGGCTGCAACCCGGCCGGCAACGGCGCCGCCGCGGGTGGTAGCACACTGGCTGGTCACGGCGTCGAGCTGCCTGACGGGCTGGCGGCGAAGATTCCCTTTCCCGCGGAAGCGAATGTGCGCACCAAAATGGTCAGAGACGACACTCATATCATCATGTATTCGCCTGGCCTGAGCTACCCGGATGCGCTTGCCTTCTTTTCGGAAAGCCTGCACAACAGCGACTGGACGATTGATAGCGAATACATTCCCGAGCGCAAGGAAGGGGAGCGCGAGAGCCGCTGGCAGCTCAGCGGACACGGTGCCGAAGTGTCGGTTTCAGTGTCCGCCTTCGGCGGCGAACAAGGCTTCAACATGAGCGGCATCGTGAGCGTGAAACCGGGCGGCTGATCTGCAGCTATGGCCGGGCGCACCATTGCCATTTTGCTGCATTCCCGCGGCAGACCCGCTGCCCCCTAACGATCGCTCCTCGGGGTAGCGTCCCCGGCGAACGGCAATACTCGGCAACTCCCGACGTTCACTTTTCGAGGTGGCGAAAGCGTTTTTCGTCGCGGTACGGGGTCTTTAGTGCATCGCCGATGTCGCGGGGTGCTGTGCGGAACAGATGATTTCCGGTTTGCGGTAGTACAGAAGCAACCGGCCGACCAGTGCAGGCAGGTCGGGTAAAATGGTTGGCTGGACATCACTGCAAGGAGCATTCAAGGCATGGCCGGTCACAGCAAATGGGCCAATATTCAGCACCGCAAGAAGGCCCAGGACAGTAAGCGGGGCAAGATTTTTACCCGCCTGATCCGCGAAATTTCGGTGGCTGCGCGCGAAGCCGGCGGCGACCCGGACAGCAATCCGCGGCTACGGCTGGCGATGGACAAGGCCAATGCCGCCAACGTGCCCAAGGACAATATCGAGCGCGCCATCAAGAAAGCCACCGGCGAGCTTGAGGGCGCGTCCTACGAGGAACTGCGCTACGAAGGCTACGCGCCCGGTGGGGTGGCGGTCATGGTCGACTGTCTGACCGACAACCGCAACCGCACCGTTTCGGAGGTGCGTCACGCTTTCACCAAGCACGGCGGTAATCTGGGCACCGACGGCTCAGTGGCTTTCCAGTTTGAGCGCAAAGGTGTGATTACCTTCCCGCCGGGTCTGGCCGAGGAAGACATCATGGAAGCGGCTCTGGAGGCCGGCGCCGAAGACATCGTGTCGGCCGACGATGGTTCCATCGAGGTGCTGTGTGCGCCCGAAGATTTCGAGGCGGTGCGTAATTCCCTGGCTGAGGCCGGCCTGGAATTTGTCGACGCCGAAGTCATTGAGCGGGCCGAAAATCTGATCGAGCTGGACGTCGAAGCGGGTCGCGATGTGCTGAAGTTTCTTGACCGGCTCGAAGACCTCGACGACGCTCAGAACGTCTGGTCAAACGCCGATATTCCCGCGGAAGCCTACGATTGATGCGCATACTCGGCCTCGATCCCGGCTCGCGCCGCACCGGCGTCGGAATCATCGAGGACGGGCAGTTCGTGCACGCTGAAACCCTGCGCCTGGGCGACGGGCCCATGCCCGAGCGCCTGCGCCTGATTTTTGTCGGCCTCAAGCGCCTGATTGCCGAATATCGGCCGACCGTGGCGGCGGTGGAGACGGTGTTCATGAGCCGCAATCCGCAGGCTGCAATCAAGCTCGGCCAGGCGCGTGGCGCGGCGATCTGTGCGGCCGTCGAGGCCGGTCTGGAAATCCATGAATATGCGCCGCGCGCCATCAAGCAGGCCGTTGTCGGCCGCGGTGGCGCGGCCAAGGAGCAGGTTCAGCACATGATTGGCATGCTCATGCAGATCAACTGCAAGCTGGATGAGGACGCCCACGACGCGCTCGCTGTGGCGCTGTGCCATCATCACATCGCCCAGACGGCCAGCCGCCTGCCCAGCGGGGTGGTTTTGCGATGATCGTGCAGCTTCAGGGCCGGCTGGTGTCGCGCCATCCGCCGAATCTGGTGGTTGACGTGGCCGGCGTTGGCTACGAGGTTGAAGCTCCGTTGAGTGTCTTTGATCGCCTGCCCGCCGACGGTGAGCCGCTGACGATTCTGACCCATCTGGTTATCCGGGACGATGCCCACACGCTCTACGGCTTCGGCTCGGGGGCGGACCGTAGTCTGTTTCGCGAACTGCTCAAGGTCTCCGGGATCGGCCCGCGACTGGCGCTGGGCATTTTGTCGGGCGTATCGGGCGATGATTTTGCGCTGATGATCGAATCCGCTGACAGCCAGGCGCTGACCCGTCTGCCGGGCATCGGCAAAAAAACCGCCGAGCGCCTGATTCTGGAAATGCGCGGCAAAGTGTCCGATCTGGCCGAAGCCGGCGGCGCGGCTGGCGTCAAACTCAGCGCCGAGGCGGAAGCGCGCCAGGCGCTCAGCGCCCTGGGCTACTCGTCGAGTGAAGCGCTGAAGATGATCAGGGCGGTTGCCAAACCTGAGCTTTCGGCCGAAGCCCTGATTCGCGCTGCACTCAAGAAGCTGCAGGGCTGAGAACGATGGATTCGGATCGCCTGATCACTGCCACCGCCGAAAACGACGAGGTTCAGATCGAGGCCAGTCTGCGTCCGCGGAGGCTGGCCGAATACATTGGCCAGGCGAGCATGAAGGAGCGTCTGGAAATCTATCTGGAATCAGCCCGACGCCGGCATGAAGCGCTCGATCATGTCCTGATCTTCGGCCCGCCGGGTTTGGGCAAGACGACGCTGGCCCACGTGCTTGCTCATGAAATGGGCGTCAAAGTCCGTCAGACTTCGGGGCCGGTACTGGAGCGCGCCGGTGACCTGGCCGCGCTGTTGACCAATCTTGAGCCGGGTGATGTGCTGTTTGTCGATGAAATTCATCGCCTGAGCCCGGTGGTTGAAGAAGTGCTCTATCCGGCGATGGAAGACTACCGGATCGACATCATCATTGGCGAAGGGCCGGCGGCCCGTTCGATCCAGCTCGATCTGCCACGCTTTACCCTGGTGGGTGCGACCACCCGGGCCGGACTGCTTACCTCGCCGCTCAGAGACCGCTTCGGTATCGTCGAGCGGCTGGAGTTCTATACCCCGACCGAGCTTGCCGAAATTGTCGTGCGTTCGGCAGGCATCCTTGAAATCGAGACCGAGCGTGCCGGTGCGCTGGAAATTGCCCGGCGCTCACGCGGCACACCGCGCATCGCCAATCGCTTGCTGCGGCGAGTTCGAGACTTCGCCCAAGTGCGCGCCGACGGGCGCATCAGCGAGCAGGTGGCCGCCGAGGCTCTGGTCATGATGCAGGTCGATGCACGCGGTTTCGACGCCATGGACCGGCGTCTGCTTCAGAAGCTGGTCAAGGACTTCGGCGGCGGGCCGGTCGGCGTTGAAAGCCTGGCCGCGGCCCTATCTGAAGAGCGCGGTACCATTGAGGACGTGATCGAGCCTTTTCTCATTCAGGAAGGTTTTCTGATGCGCACCGCGCGCGGTCGCATGGCCACGGCCGCCGCCTGGAAACACCTTGGCCTGGTTCCTCCGGAAGCCCTGGCGCCGGATCTGTTCAGTCAACGGGACGAAGATTCATGATGATCAAGCGCCTGACTCTCGCCGTTTTGGTCGGTATATTGCTTGCCGGCTGCTCGGCCATGCCGCTGCGCACCATGTGGCAGATGGCGCGCCTGGGGCCGGAAGGCTTGCTGGAAGTCAAACCGGAAGAGATTCGCGCCGCCGTGCTCGGCGAGACGCCGTTCATGTCGCTGGACGGCATGGATCGCGTCGCACTCGGCATCGAGCTGGAGCGTGAGGACGGCGCCGAATACGAGTTTCGGTTTGATCTGACCGAACACACCGCGGCCGAGTCCTTTCGTCTGCCGCCAGCGGCAGACGAAATGAGCTGGCGCGCCTATGCCATGGATGAGGCCGGGCATGCCGAGTTTATTGCCATGCAGCAGCGCTTTGCGACCTGGATGGGCGAAGAAGGCATCAAGCCGCTGCGTGCGACCATTTCCGTACGCTTCGGTACCGGCGGTGACGGGCTGGCAGCGCTTTCCGAGGAGGCGGAGGCAGCCGCCGATCCCGAGCTTGAGCAGGCCATGCGCCGCTGGGACGAGGACGGCTTGCCGCTGCGAATTGATCTGCAGCTCGACGCCCAACAGGGCTATTTCACGCTGATTCGCAAGACCCGTGTGCCGTTCCAGTTCACCGAGCAGCGCCCCCCGGAACCGTGATCCAGCGCGCCTTTCGTTACCGGGTCTACTGGGAAGATACCGATGCCGGTGGTGTGGTCTATCACGCCCGCTACCTGGCCTTTTTTGAACGCGCCCGCTCGGATTGGCTGCTGGCGATGGGCTTTGGGCAGCGCGAGCTGCAGGCGGAGCAAAATCGCCTGTTTGCCGTGCGCCGGATCGACACCCGCTTCATCCATCCGGCGCGGCTTGAGGATGAACTTGAAGTCACCGCCGACGTCGAATACCTGCGAGCTGCTTCGCTGAGCCTGAACCAGCACATGAATCGGGCCGGCGACGGAAAGCTGTTGGCCAGCGCGCGCGTCGACGTTGTCTGCCTGAGCGCTGATCGCTTCGCCCCGGCGCGCATTCCCGAGCCCGTGCGCGCCGTCGTTGAACAACACCACCAAAAACAACAGAACCAACAGGAATTGCAATGAACGGCGAGCTACAAGTCTGGGAACTGATACGCGAGGCCAGTTTGCTGGTCCAGCTGGTGATGGCGCTGCTGGCGGCAGCCTCGATTACCTCATGGATGGTCATTTTCCAGAAGCGCCAGATGCTTGCGCGGGCCGCCTCCACGGCGCGCAAATTCGAGGAAAAGTTCTGGTCCGGGGCCGATCTCAACAAGCTCTACGATGCCGTGGCCGGAAAACAGGGCGCGCGCGGGGGACTGGAAGCCATTTTTGAATCGGGTTTCCGTGAATTCATGCGCCTGCGCGAGGAGCGACGGCTCGATCCCGACACCCTGACCAACGGCGCGCAACGGGCGATGCGCGTAACCCTGACCCGCGAGATGGATCGCCTCGATCACCGCCTGAGCTTTCTGGCCACGGTCGGCTCGGTCAGCCCCTATGTCGGTCTGTTTGGCACGGTCTGGGGCATCATGAACTCGTTTCGCGGTCTTGCCGGTGCGCATCAGGCCACCATTGCCATGGTCGCACCGGGTATTTCCGAAGCCCTGATTGCGACCGCCATGGGGTTGTTCGCCGCCATTCCGGCGGTGATCGCCTACAACCGTTTTTCCAATCAGGTCGAGCGTCTGGAAGTACGCTACGACAATTTCAAGGAAGAGTTCGCCTCGATCCTGCACCGCCAGGCACGCAAGCTCAAGGAGACCGGCTGAGATGTCGGAGCAGTACGTTCTGCGACGACGGCGAAACAAACGCATGGCCGAAATCAACGTCGTGCCGTATATCGACGTCATGCTGGTGCTGCTGATCATTTTCATGGTCACCGCGCCGCTGATGAATCTGGGCGTGGAAGTCGAACTGCCGACCGGTTCGGCCGAGCCGATCAGCGATCAGGGCGATCCGTTGATGGTTACGGTAACCGAGTCGGGCGATTTGTATCTGGACACCGGCGATGCCCCGGAGCTGATCGACGGTGAAACGCTGGTCGAGATGATCAGCGCAATCGTCGCCCGCAATCCCGAGCTGCAGGTTACCGTCAGTGGTGATCGCAACGTGGCCTATCAGCATATTTACCGGGCCATGGTGCTGCTGCAGCGCGCCGGCGTGGCCTCGGTGGGCATGATTGGCGACCCGGATGATTCGGCCGAATGAGCCGGACACGATGAGTGCAGATCAGGCACTGCGACCCACGCAGCAGCACACCGGCTGGCGATGATTTGTCTGCACCGGCGCCGCGCTGGCCTGCAGGTGGGCCAGCGCCGTGATTGACCTTTGGTACCCCAAATTCCTGTGCAAATGAAGCGTTCCCGGCACCAATGGCAGGCGATCAAGGATGGGATGACCGCATTCGGTCTGGCGCTGGCCGTTCATCTGGCCGTTGTTCTGGTGATGATTGTTGGTACCTGGAGCTGGGAGCCGTTTCGTGCGCCGCCGGTGCCGGTGCGCGTGACCCTGGTTGATCAGGGCCCGGTCGTTCAGACCCAGCCGGCGGTGGACGAGGCCCTCGAAGAGGCCGAACGCCGGCGTCAGGCCGCGACCGAACAGCGTCAGCGCGAGGAAGCTGCCGAACGCCAGCGCCAGGAAGAAGAGGCTCAGCGGCAAGAAGAAATCCAGCGCCAGAGCGAACTTGAAGAACAGCGCCGCCAGGCGGCCATGGAGCGCCAGCGCGAAGAAGCGGAGGCTGCTCGCCGTCAGGCCGCCGAAGAACAGCGCCGCGCGCTGGAGCAGGAGCGCCGTGAGCGTGAACAGGCCCGTGAGCGTGAACTCGAAGAAATTCGCCGCCAGCGCGAAATCGCCCAGCGCGAGCGTGAGGAGCAGCAGCGGCGTCTGGATGAGCTGGCCCAGCAGCGCGAGCGCGATGCCGACCAGCAGGCCGCCCAGGAAGAGGCCGAGCGCCTGCGCCTGGCCGATGAACGAGCTGCGGCCGAGGCCCGTCAGGCCACGCTCAGGGAGGAATACATTGGCACTATCCGCGAACTGGTGCGACGCAGTTGGATCCGTCCGCCGACCACCGTACCCGGCGTACGCTGTGATGTGCGCGTGGTGCAGATTCCGCAAGGGGAAATCATCGACGCTACGATTGTCTCACCCTGTAACGCCGACGAAGCCACCCGCCGATCGATTACTGCAGCGGTGATGCGCGTCGGCCGCTTACCCTACCGAGGTTATGAAGATGTTTTTGAGCGTGAAATCGTTTTTACCTTCGTTTACGACGGCTAGTCTGCTGGCCCTGGTTCTGCTCATGCCCGTGCCGGGCCAGAGCCAGCTTCGCATCGAGATCGTTGACGGCGTGGAAGGGGCCATGCCGATTGCCGTCGTTCCTTTCGCCTGGAATTCGACCTTGCCGGAGCCCGAGACCGGCCTGGCCGAGATTGTCAGCGCCGATCTGCATCGCTCCGGCCTGTTTGACCCCATGCCCGAGGCGCAGATGGTCGATCGTCCATCCCGACCGACCGAAGTGCGCTTTGGCGCCTGGCGTTTGCTCAAGGTGGATCACCTGATCGTCGGCCGGGTCATGGACCGCGCCGACGGCATGGGCTACGAAATTGAATACCACCTGCTCGACGTGCACAGCGGTCGGGTGGTGCTGTCCCAGGCCCTGAGCGTGGGTCTGGGCGATTTTCGCTTCGGTGCGCACCGCGTCGCCGACGCGATCTACGAGGCCCTGCTGGGCGTGCCCGGCGCGTTTGCCACCCGCATAGCCTACGTGACCGTGCATGACATGGGGACCGAGCAGGAGAGTTTTGAGCTGGTGGTTGCCGACGCCGACGGCCACAATCCGCAGACGGTGGTGCGCAATGCCCAGCCGATCCTGTCGCCAAGCTGGTCGCCCGATGCACGCCGTCTGGCCTACGTTTCGTTTGCCAGCGGACGCTCGCAGATCGTTGTTCAGAATCTCTATACCGGGCAAAACCGAGTGGTCAGCGCCGACAAGGGAATCAACGGCGCGCCGGATTTCTCGCCCGATGGCCGCAGCCTGGCGGTCAGCCTGTCGCGCTCGGGTAGCCCGGAAATCTGGGTTATCGATCTTGAATCCGGGCAGCCTCGGCAGCTGACTCATCACTGGGCAATCAACACCGAACCGGTCTGGTCACCGGACGGTCAGCGTATTTATTTCACCTCCGACCGCGCCGGTCAGCCGCAAATTTACGTGATGAATGCCGATGGCAGCGAGATTGAGCGCGTGACTCGCGACGGGCGTTACAACTCGCGTGCGTCCATTGGTCTGGAAGAGCGATACCTGGCCGTGGTCTTCAGTGACGGAGATTCTGATTTCCGGATTGCGATCCATGATCGCGAAACGGGGCAATTGCGTGTATTATCTGATGGTCGGCTGGATGAGTCGCCGAGTTTCGCACCCAACGGGAGTATGGTGCTCTATGCCGCACGCCGTGAAGGCAAAAGCGAGCTCGCCGCGGCTTCTGCCGATGGACGCGTTCGTCACAGGCTGGTTTTGAGTGAGGGTGATGATGTTCGAGAGCCGGCCTGGTCACCACTGATTCGATGAGATGGATTTCCCCAACAACACCTGCTATGTTTTTTCAGGAGGTAGCATGAAGACTGCACTGCGATTTATTGTCCTGGCCATGCTGGCCGCCATTCTGGCTGCTTGCGCCCGGGAAACGATTGAAGAGCCCGAAGCGCCGGAGCCGCCGCCGCCGGTTGAAATGCCAGAACCGGAAGTCGAACGCCTCGACGCACGTGATTTCACCGATCCGCGCAATCTCGACAACGCCGACAGCCTGCTGAGCCAGCGGGTGATTTATTTTGAGTTCGACCGTGCCGTGGTTCGCTCCGAGTACCGGCCGATTGTCGAAGCCCACGCCGAATACCTGCGTGCCAATCCCTCCGCAAGGGTGATTCTTGAAGGCCACGCCGACGAGTGCGGATCGCGCGAGTACAACCTCGGCCTGGGTGAGCGACGCGGAAACTCGGTGGAAGATCCGATGGTTTCGGCCAATGTGTCCTCCCGCCAGCTTGAAGTGGTCAGCTACGGTGAGGAGCGCCCGGTGTGCCGTGAAAGCAGCGAGGATTGCTGGCAGCGCAACCGGCGCGTGGAGATCGTCTACACCGCGCGTTGATGGCAATGACCTGGCTTGCAAAAGCAATAGTAATCACGGCGGTCGGCCTGGGGCCGGCCGCCGTTTTACCCGTGCAGGCCCAGTCGGGCGGTGACCTGGTCTACGAAGTCCAGGAACTGCTCGAAGAAATGCGCGATCTGCGCGGGCAGGTTGAGGCCCAGCAGCACGAGATCGAAAATCTCCAGCGCCGTCAGCGTGATCAGTACCTGGATCTCGACCGTCGGCTGCAGGCGCTTGAACAGGGCGCGACCGTGCCGGCTGGAAACGCAGCCGATGCCCGTGCTCAGGCCGCACCGGTCCTCCGACCGGTCAGCGATAGCGCTCCGCTGGAATCGATTCCGGCCGACGTTCCTGAAGTGCGCGCACCGATTGATGCGTCCTCGGAAATTACGCCTCTGGCCCGTCCGTCAACGGCTCCCGCCCGTGAGCTCGATTCAGTTTCGGAAGATGAAAAAGCCGGCTATGACCGCGCTTTTCGCGCCCTGCGCGAAACGCGTTACGCCGATGCCGCCGAAGGATTCAACGGCTTTCTTCAGACCTGGCCGAACTCGCCCTACGCGCCCAATGCCCAATACTGGCTGGCAGAAACCTACTACGTCACCCGCGATTTCGACGTGGCGCTGAGCTACTTCACCGAGCTGCGCCAGCGCTATCCCGACAGTGACAAACAGGGTGATGCCCTGCTCAAGATCGGCTTTTGCCACTACGAGCTGCAGCGCTGGAACGAAGCGCGAGCCGCGCTGGAACAGGTGCGCAGCGAACATCCCGGCACGACGCTGGCGCGTCTGGCCGAAGGCCGCCTGCGCGATATACGCCTGGCGGGGCACTATTGATATCAACGTCGCTGAAACCGCAGATCGTTGTTCTCCAGACAAAGTCAAAAGCCTCTCGCAATGGCGCAGAGGCTTTCCCTTAGCCTTTGAAATCAGGAAGTCGATCGCGCCGCTATCGGCTACCATGTTTAGTCTTGGCAAGTTTTAAGGCGCAGACAGTTTCATGGTCCACACCGTCGTTTTTCCCGTTGCCGGGCTAGGCAGCCGCTTTTTACCGGCCACCAAGGCAATTCCCAAGGAAATGCTGCCGGTGGTGGATAAACCGTTAATTCAGTATGTCGTTGACGAGGCGGCCGCGGCGGGCATTAAAGAGATTGTTCTGGTGACACACGCGTCTAAGAACTCCATCGAAAACCACTTTGATACCAGTTTTGAGCTTGAAGCCCAGCTTGAGGCGCGGCTGAAGCGTTCATTGTTGGAAGAGGTGCGTTCCATCACCCCGCCGGGTCTGACGGTAATTTCTGTACGTCAGGCCGAAGCCAAGGGCTTGGGACACGCTATTCTCTGCGCTCGCCCTGTTATTGGTAACAACCCCTTTGCGGTCCTCTTACCCGATGTACTGGTAGACAACTATGAATGCAACCCGCGGCAGGACAACTTGGCGGGCATGGTGCGCCGCTTTGATGAAAGCGCCCACAGTCAGATTCTGGTGGAAGGAGTGCCTTGGGAACGGGTACATAAGTATGGTGTGGTTGACTGCGATGGCCAGACCATCGGCCCAGGCAAGACTCAGCCAGTAAAGGCCATGGTGGAGAA
>CALEIM010000006.1 GCA_937876395.1 uncultured Wenzhouxiangella sp.
CGATGTACGACATCGGCATCTACGGGCTCAACACCTCGCTGATGATGCTCGAAGGCGACACGCCCGTCGCCGTGTCGGCGGTCTACGCCTACCCGCGCGACGACCCGCGCTTCACCGAAGTCGAGGGCGGTATCGACTGGCGCCTGACCATGGCCAGCGGGGTCAACGTCCAGGGCTCCTCGTCCTATTGCTACAGCCCTTACGCCTCGCGCCAGCGCTATTTCGGCGCCGAAGCCTCGCTGGTGATGGACCCGGCGACGACCTACGACGACAACAACCTGGTCATGGAAGGTGGCGGCCAACCACGCCGCGAGCTCGGCGCCGGCAATCCCGCCACGCAGTTCGCGGCGCAAGTCGACGGCTTCTCGGAAGCCGCCCGCGCCAACCGCCCTCACCTGACCCCCGGCGAGATGGGCCTGCGCGACATCCGCCTGATCGAAGCGATGTACCGCAGCGCGGATTCCGGGGGCGCCGTTATCGAGTTGTAGAGGACCGCCTCACTGTAGACGCATTAGCGAAATAGGGTCATGATGCCAGGGGCTTGGCGCCGAGCGGGATCTCGGCACCGGCCGACGGGACGGGGTATTGCGATGGGTCGATGGCTCGCTGCGGCGGCTGCCGCGCTGACACTTGTAACGAGCACGGGCGCTGCGGCGCAGACGGCCGCGGACGTCCACGCTGCCGAACGCGCGCGCTTCGGCTTCGGCGAGCTGCGCCGGGGCGCCGATGGTGACGCGAACTCGCCCAATGCCGCCAACACCGATGAAGCGAAGGTCGGCCGATTCGGTCTGCCGCCGCTGTTCGCCAGCTCGAGCGACCCTTCGCCCGGCCAGTGGACGGCCCGGCGCACCGAACTCGTTCGCCTCGTCGAGGACAACTGGGTCGGCCGCATTCCGGAGGTCGCTTCCCGGTTTCGCGTGATCTGGAACAAGGCACCCGTGGAGGCGGGTCGAGGCGTCGCCGAGCAGTGGGTCGGACAAGTCGTCGCTCCGGATGGCCGGATGGGGCCGACGATCGACGCCACCGTCACGTTTCCCCCCAGTGCCGAAGGCTCACCCGCGCTGATCGACTACACTTACGTCTGGCCCGGCGGCCGAACGCCCAACTTCGGCGGACCGGCACCTCCGGATTCGGTTCAGATGGCGCTCGAGCATGGCTTCGTCCATGTCGCCTACCGCCCGCAGATGCTCCAGGCGGACACCGCCGCGCAGATGGAGCAAGGGATCATCGGCCTCGCCCGCTGGCCGCGCGAGCGCCACGACTGGGGCGCGCTGCGTGCATGGGCCTGGGGCGCGAGCCAGCTTCGCGAGGAACTCGCCCGCGACGAGCGCATCAATGGCGAGCGGATCTCGCTTCAGGGCCATTCGCGCTTCGGCAAGGGCGTGCTCGTCGCCGCCGCGTTCGATCACGCGTTCGCCGACGCCAATGTCTCGAGTTCGGGCGCTGGTGGGGCCAAGCTGATGCGTCGCGACTATGGCGAGCGGTGGGAGAACCTCGCCGCTTCGGGCGAATTCCACTGGTTCACGCCGAACATCATGGCTTACGCCAGCGGCAACCGGACCACCGCGCACCTGCCGATCGACGCGCACACCTTGATCGCGCTGCGCGCTCCGCGCCCGCTGTTCGTCACCAGCGGCGTCTCCGACAAGGGCGATTCGTGGGTCGACCCCACCGGGATGTGGCTGGCCGTCCGCGCCGCGCAGCCCGCCTGGGCCCTGTTCGGATCGGCCGTTCCCAACGACGCGATGCCCGAACCGGGCACCGATTTCGACACGCGCTACAAGCTCGGATGGTTCCAGCACACCGAGGGCCACGTCCCCTGGCCCGGCTACGCGGCTTTCTATGAACACGAAGCGCGTTTCGCCGGCCCCAGCACCAGCCTGCTGCCTTACACGGACCCGGTGAAGCGCCATCGGAAGCGCCGCGCGTTGGCGCTGATCGATATTGTCGGCTTCGGCCCGCCCCGGCTTTAGCCCGACCGCTTGATGCCGGTCCCAGCGCCGATTAACATCGGCGGATGCAGGTCCACTCCGCCCACGCGGCCGCTGTACTGGGGCGCCTTCTCCTGGCGCTCGGCGCGGGTGTCGCCACCGGTGCCGCGCTCGTGGCGGTCTTCATCTACAGCGCGCTGGGCGAAACGCTCGTGTTCGAAGGCCTGTTCATCGTCGCGCTACTTTACGGAGCGGCCATCGCCGTCGTGTGCGTTCCAGTGTGGCTGAGCCTCGCGAACGTCGGTTGGGATCGCGCGCCCGCGGCAGCCGCGCTCGGCTTCGCCGCGACGGCTATCTTCGTGCTGCTGACGACCGCCGCGGGCAGTCACGAGCGCCTCGATCTGCTGGCCTATTCGGTGGCCCCATATGCGGCATGCGGCGCCGTTGCGGCCCTGGTTACCTGGTGGATCGGCACCAGGCTCCGGGCCTGAGCGGCGGCGCGCACCGGGTCTCGATCAGACCGGCTCCTCCGCCGCGGCCCACATCTGCCGTATCGGCTCCGGCAGGACCGACTTGACCTTCTCGACCTGGCCGCTGTCGATGTTGCGCGAGATCACCTCGAACACCGCCTCGATCGCCTCCGCGGGATCGACCGGGCGCGTGTCCTGCAACCATTCCGCCACCTCGGCCACGAATTCTTCGCGGCTGCGGCAGGTGCTGGGCTGCCGCCCGGGCTGGTACTGATCGTAATAGGCGCCGCGAACCAGCAGCGGAAGCTGCGCGCCGAGATGCGCCGCCGCCTCCACCGACAGTCTGTCGCGCAGCTTGTGCAGCACGGTGCTCAGCACCTTCCACGCCACCTGCCGGTCGGGGCCGATCCGGCTCATGATCTGATCGAGCCAGATGTTGGTGGTTTGCAGCGTCTTGTCGAATACGGGAAGACCGTTGGCGCTCATGACGCGCTCCTGTTCTCCGACTGTGAATGGCGCTGGCTCGGACGCGCGATCTCACCGAGCGCTTCACCCGAATCGCGCGAATCCTTCTTGGCCAGGTCGCCGATCGAAACGATGCCGACCAGCTGCTTGTCCCGGTTCACCACCGGCATGCGGCGGACCTGGATCTCACCCATGTTCTCGAGCACTTCGTCGGTGTCGGCGTCCTCATAGCAATACTTGACTTCCTGGCTCATGATCTCGCCGACGCGCGCGTCGGGACCACAACCTTCGCCGATGCCGCGAATGGCAATGTCGCGGTCGGTGATCATGCCGACCAGGCGGTCGTCCTTGCCGACCGGCAGGACGCCGGCGTCGATCTGTGCCATCATCTGCGCGGCGCGCTCGATCGTGTCGTCCGGTGAAACGACGCGGACGTCGCTCGACATGCATTGGCCTATCTTCATCACCTGTCTCCTCTGCCGGCCACGGCCGGCGTTGATGCGCCGCCGCTCAGCGATTGGTGCGGCCGAGCTTGCGTTCGTTGGCCCGGCCTCCGAGGCCGGCCTCGTTCTCGACGTCTCCCTCGACCGTGCTGTCGCCCTCGGCGAAATCGAGGTCGCCTCCCATCGCGTAGGCCCCCTTCGATTGGCCGATTCCGGGATTGCCCCGCAAATCGCGGTCGAGGTTGGTTTGCGCTTTGCCCTTGTTGGCCATGATGCTGCGCTCCTTTCAGCTTTTCGCGCTGCTTTGTTCGTTGGCACGGTCGGCTTGCGTGATCGGGCCTTTCGAACCCTTCGAGCCGCCGCCCCATTGCTGTGCGTTGCGCGCCGCGGCGCCGCCCTGATCGGGCTCGCTCTTCTTGCTGCTGCCGCTGGCGGGCTTGGTCGAGACCTTCCGGTCCATCGCCTGCCTCCATCGTTGCGGGTGTATCGATGCAACAGGCCGCGCCCGGGCTTGTTCCGCTAATCGCTCCACCTCGCGAGCGCTTCGCGGTAAGCCTCGCGCGCTTCGTCGCGCTTTCGCTCGAGACGCGCGATTTGCCTGGCCTGCCTCGCCTTCAGCGCCTCCAGCTTGCGCTCGATCGCATCGCGCTCGGCTTCGAGCTTGCCCGCTTCCTCGGCATGACGCAGCCGCGCCTCCTTCAGCGCGGCCTCGGCCGCGTCCACCCGATCGCGCTTCGGCGAAGGTCCGGACTTCGCCTTGTTGCGGGGCTTGCCAGGTTTGTCCGCCTTTGCCCCCGCAGGTTGCTTCCTCCTGCTGGGCCCCAGCGCCTTGAGCTGCGCAGCCAGGTCGCCGCGCGATACCTTGATCACATCGCCCGGCCGTTCGAGCGGAGCCGCCATCAACTTGGCATCGGTGACCTGCTCGGCGACGCCGCGCGCGAAAAGGTCGGCATCCGCCCCCCACGCCTCGAGTGCCGCTTTCCGGCTGGGAGCGGCGACGTAAGCGTCGTGAAAACCCGTCGACGTGCGGAAGACCTTGAGCTTGCGCGCCATGTTTCGAAAACCGTGGAGCCGTTTGGCGGTTTCCGAGTTGAGCGGTGACGGAGACAGGCATGGCCGAATACTCACTCGCCGATAAACGGGTTCTCATCACCGGGGGCGCCGGCGGCGTGGGCCGCGAAACCGCCGCGCGCATGCTGCATCGGGGCGCGCACGTGGCTTCCGCCGATATCCCGGCCGCCACGCAGCATGCCGAAGGCGCGACCGTTTTCTCCGGCGACCTCGGCCGCCAGGACGAAGTCGAGCGCCTGTTCCACTTTGTCGACGAGCAGCTCGGCGATCAGCCTGACCTGATCTTCAAGCTCCAGAACTCCCTTCATGACCTGCGGCAAGCGACGCAGCTCGGCGACGGCCTGCACTTCACTGTCGGCATCCAGCCGGCCGCGGGCGCGGGCCAGGGTCAGGGCCAGCCAGTACAGGGCGGCAAGCTGGGTGGTGAAGGCTTTGGTGGAGGCCACGCCGATTTCCACGCCGGCCTGGGTCAAAAGTCTCAGGCCCGATTCGCGCACCAGGGCCGAGCCGGGCATATTGCTGATGGCCAGGGTCTGGAGGTAGTTGTTTTCCTGAGCAAAGCGCAGTGCCGACAGGGTATCGGCGGTTTCACCGGACTGGGAAATGCCGATAAACAGGGTGTCTGGCGGAACGGCGGGCTGGCGATAGCGGTATTCGCTGGCCACCTCGACATTGACCGGAATGCCGGCCAGGGCCTCGATCCAGTAGCGCGCCACAAGACCGGCGTGAAAGCTGGTGCCGCAGGCGATGATGTGGATATGGCGGATCGACGGCAGAATTGCGTTGGCTTCCGGGCCGAGTGATTCGCTGAGCAGGCCGTGTGCGCCGATCTTGTCGGCCAGGGTGTTGGCCACCGCTTCGGGCTGCTCGTGAATTTCCTTGAGCATGAAGTGCCGGTAGCTGCCCTTGCTGATAGCCTGGTCCTCGTGGGCAAAGCGCTCGGCTCCGCGCTCGAAGGGCTGGCCGTCGAGGGTGTACAGCCTGGCACCGGCGCGATCAACCCGCGCCAGCTCGCGGTTTTCCAGGTGGATGAAGCGATCGGTGACCTGGAGCAGGGCGAGCGGATCGGAGGCCACGTAGTTTTCTTCGCTGGAAATGCCGATCACCAAAGGCGAGCCCATGCGCGCCAGGTACAGCGCTTCAGGATCGTCCGGGGTGATGGCGGCCAGACCATAGGCGCCTTCAAGGCGCCGAATGGCCGCGCCAAAGGCATCGATAAAGCGCTCTTTGCCGGCTGCCTCATGAGCGATCAGGTGGGCCAGCACTTCGGTGTCGGTTTCCGACTGAAACTCGAAGCCGGCCGCCTGGAGCTCGCGTCGCAAAGGCTCGTGGTTTTCTATGATGCCGTTGTGAACCACGGCCAGGCTCTGGCCGGAGCGATGCGGGTGGGCGTTGGCCTCGCTGGGCTTGCCGTGGGTGGCCCAGCGGGTGTGGGCGATGCCGGCAAAGGCCGTGATCGGGTCAGCTTCAAGCGAATCAGCCAGCGCCTGGACCTTGCCGACGGCCCGCCGGATCACCAGTTCGCCGGCGGTGATAACGGCCACGCCGGCCGAGTCATAGCCACGATATTCCAGGCGGCGCAGGCCCTCCAGCAGAATAGGGGTAATGTTGCGTGCCGCCGTGGCACCTACGATTCCGCACATGGTTTGGGGTAGTTCCAGCAAACGAAGGTGGGAGGATTGTAGTCCGAGCGGCGTTTGGCGGCCAGTATCAGCGCCGTGTCAGTGGTCGAAGGGCTTAGCTGATGTATCGCATTCCGATCTCTGAACCTGCCAGACGACAGGTCCAATCGTGCAGCTGCGATCAACCCCGGGCGCTTGATCTGTCTTCGCCCAACGGCTGCAAGGTGGAAACACTGCCGCTGACAATCATGGATGAAGTTCTGGCGACGATGGGCGCCTTGTTCAAATAGCCTGAGGAAGCTCTGATCTATCAGGCGCGGGCGCATTGAGCGCAGCGTCTCCGTTACAATATGGCGCTTTGCCAAGCAACGTTACTGTCAGGACAATTCGCCCATGAAAATTCTGGTCACACTCAAGCGGGTGGTGGATTTCAACGTGCGTGTTCGGGTCAAGAGCGACGGTTCCGGCGTCGAGACCGACGGCGTGAAAATGTCGATCAACCCGTTCGATGAAATTGCGCTGGAAGAGGCGCTGCGGATCAAGGAGCGTGGCGAGGCCGACGAGGTGATTGTCGCCTCGATCGGCGGCGACGAGGTTCAGCAGCAGCTCCGAACCGGGCTGGCGATGGGCGCCGATCGCGCCATTCAGGTGTCAGCCGACGGCCCCGTGCAGCCGCTGACGGCGGCGCGCATCTTCCTGAAACTGGTCGAAAAGGAGCAGCCTGGCATTGTGTTTCTCGGTAAGCAGGCGATTGACGACGACTGCAACCAGACCGGCCAGATGCTGGCCGCGCTGTGGGACCGGCCGCAGGCGACTTTTGCCTCGAAAGTGACGTTTGACGGTGGCAAGGCGACAGTCGCCCGCGAAGTGGATGCCGGCCTGGAAACCATCGAGGTTGAGCTGCCGGCGGTGCTGACTTCGGATCTGCGCCTCAACGAGCCGCGCTTCGTCAAACTGCCGGAAATCATGAAAGCCAAGCGCAAACCGCTGGATACCGTGTCGATTGACGAGCTTGGCGTGGAGCGCGCCGGTGGTATCGAGACTTTGGCGTATGAGCCTCCGCCGCAGCGCAGCGGCGGGAAGAAAGTCGAGTCGGTCGATGAGCTGGTATCCGAACTCAAGTCCAGAGGGCTGCTGTGATGTCAAAAATTCTGATTATTGCCGAACACGACGGCACCGACCTTTCTCCGGCCACGGCCAAAACCGTGACCGGTGCGCTGGCCATCGGCGCTGAGGCCATTGAAGTGGCGGTGTTTGCCGCCGATCCGGCCGCGGTTGCCGGCCAGGCTGCCGGGCTGGAAGGCGTCACCAGGGTGCTGGCGATTGCCGGTGATGATTTCAGCGCGCTGACCGCCGCGCGTCTGGCGCCGGAGATTCAGGCTCTGGCCGACGGCTACAGCCATGTGCTGATAGGTTCGAGCACGTTCGGCAAGGACGTGCTGCCGCGCGCTGCAGCGCTTCTGGGCGTCAACCAGGTCTCCGACATTCAGGAAGTGATCGACGCGCGCACCTTCAAACGCCCGATCTATGCCGGCAACGCCGTTGTGACCGTCAAGGTGGCCGAAGGACAGCCGGTGGTCGCCACCGTGCGCACCGCGTCATTTGCCGAGGCGGGTACGGGCGGATCGGCTGAAATCGAAAGCCGTTCGCCGCAGGCATCAGACCCGGGCCATACCCGCTGGGTCGCCGTGTCCGGAGGGGAAGGCGCGGGGCCGGATCTGTCCAGCGCGCCGGTGGTGGTGTCCGGCGGCCGGGCGGTGGGTTCGACCGAAGGCTTCGAAATCATCCATTCGCTGGCCAAAAAGCTTGGTGCAGCCGTAGGCGCTTCACGCGCAGCGGTTGATGCCGGCTACGTGCCCAATGAGCTGCAGGTTGGCCAGACCGGCAAGATCATCGCCCCGGATCTGTACTTTGCCATCGGCATTTCGGGTGCCATCCAGCACCTGACCGGCATCAAGGACGCCGGTACCATCGTTGCCATCAACAAGGACCCTGAAGCGCCGATTTTCGAAGTGGCCGATCTGGGCCTGGTCGGCGATCTGTTCGAGATTCTGCCAGAGCTTGAGAAGGCGTTGGGTTAATAAAGGCGCAAGGCAAAAGTTTGGTCTTGAGCCTTATCCCGACACCAGTTGAGTGAAGCCACCGAATGTCTGAAAACTCCCAAACCGGCGAAGTCGAGATCCCTGATCCGCCGAATTTGGCGCAAGAGCCAACCGTTGGTGATTTTCCAGAAGGGTACATTTATCGTGTCACAAGGTACGCAGACATAATCCTGAGAGATGCGTTCTCTCAAAGTTTTGCCGATCTTGTCGCGGTGCTTGAGGGGTTCCGGGTAGATTTTCGAGCAGACATCGTTTCGGCGGGTGGATCAAAAGCACGCCATACGGAGCGCTTTGACAATAGCCTGCGAGCCAAGGGATGGGGAAAACGTAATATAACCGTCTCCAAGCTGATCGACGACAAGATGCTCCACGCAACCAAAGGCCATGAGATCGATATGTTCTCAGTTGGCCGCGATGGCGAGGACTATCCAGGTGTGGCTTTGGAGGTTGAATGGAACAACAAGGACCCGTTTTTTGATCGAGACCTGCTTAATTTCATGGCGCTGCATCGTGAGGGCGCAATTGGTGTTGGCATTGTCGTGACTCGAGGCCCGGAACTTCAGCAAATGCTGGTAAGAAATGTCGGCACCAATGCAGCGGGTGTGCCCACCAAGTTTGGTTCATCGACGACCCATTGGAATAAACTCATGCCTCGCATCAATCTCGGCGGCGGTGGCGAATGTCCGCTGCTGCTCATCGGAATCGAGCCCGGCAGGGTTGATGGTGTAGAAGAGCTCTACGAAGCCTTCAACACCGGAAGGGTGATTCGACCCAGAGACTATGCTAAGATCTAATTATTGGCCCAAATTAGATCTTGAGAGTGCGCCCTATGTCAATTGAGCCACTGGATACAGCGCCGTTAGACGATGCGCTTCCCACAGTTGACGGGGGATTCAAGACCGTTCTTGCTGACCCACCCTGGCGATTCACCAATCGCACGGGCAAGGTCGCGCCAGAGCACCGTCGCCTCGGTCGCTATGCCACCATGTCGCTTGATGAAATATGCAAGCTTTCTGTCGAATCGATCACGGCAGACGATGCTCATCTCTACCTCTGGGTACCCAATGCACTTCTGCCGGAAGGCCTGCGGGTTTTGGAATCCTGGGGGTTTCGCTACGTTTCCAATGTTATCTGGGCCAAGCGCCGCAAAGATGGTGGACCAGACGGACGCGGGGTCGGCTTTTATTTCCGCAACGTAACCGAAATACTGCTATTTGGTGTAAGGGGAAGCATGAGAACACTCCCGCCCGCGCGATCTCAGGTCAACATGATTGAGTCACGCAAGAGAGAGCATTCTCGAAAGCCGGATGAGCAGTACGGTCTCATTGAGCGCTGTTCACCGGGGCCGTATCTGGAAATGTTTGCACGATATCCACAAGCTGGTTGGACGGTCTGGGGGGACGAGTCGTCAGAAGATGTCGTTCCTCAGGGCAAGGTTTACCGCGGCTATCAGGGTGCTGAGACTACAGTGCCACAACTGTCGCTGTTTGAGCGACTTGGTGACAAGGAGCGCGAACAGGTTGCATACACATTGCGCGACCAGTACGCAACAGGCCGGTCGATTCGAGAGCTCTCAACAGAGACAGGCTATTCCATTCAACGCGTGCGTTCCCTGTTGCAAGAGGCAGATACGCCAATCCGTGGCCGTGGTGGCCAGCGTCAAAAGACTGTAGACATTTCAGAGAACAAGGCCGCTGCCGCAGGGGAGTAAATGCCCCTGACCGCCGAATGTGCCAGGCCAACCAAGCTGACCAGGCTCGGAAATGGTGCTTGGCCGGCACCTTACCAAGTGCCTGGCCCGGACAACATCGAACTGGTCATCTGGCCAACCTGCAGTCCGGATGCCGGGTGACATCGCAGACGACCAAGCGACTATGCCTTTCGACACAGGCGTGATGTGCCTGAATCTGGCATGATGCGCGAGATTTCCGAACCCCTCATGGATCCTATGCATGATGAAATATTCCCATGTTTTGCCGACTGCCGGGCTGATTGCCGGACTGCTTGCTCCGATGGTTTCAATGGCCGCTGAAGATTCCTGGCTGTGGCTGGAAGAGGTCGAGAGCGAGGAGGCTCTGGATTGGGCGCGCGCGCAAAATGAGCGCTCGCTTGAGGCGCTCCAGGCTCATCCGCTGTTTGAGCCGATGCACGAGCGGGCGCTTGAGATTCTGACTTCCGATGAGCGCATCGCCTACCCGAGTCTGCAGGGTGGTCAGGTGTACAACTTCTGGCGCGATGCCGAGCATGTGCGCGGTATCTGGCGCAAGACCTCGCTGGAAGCCTATCGCAGCGACGATCCCGATTGGGACGTGATTGTCGATGTTGATGCTCTGGCCGAAGCCGAGGATGAGAACTGGGTGTGGGCGGGCGCTTCCTGCCGCTACCCGGATTACGACCGCTGCATTGTCGGCCTGTCGATTGGTGGTGCTGATGCGGCCGTGCGGCGCGAGTTTGATCTGGAGACGGGTGAGTTTGTCGATGACGGCTTCAAGCTACCCGAATCCAAAAGCGCGCTGAGCTGGCGCGACCGTGATTCGGTCTTTGTCGGCCCGGCTTTTGAAACCGATCAGGTCACGACCTCCGGCTACCCGCGCACGGTGCAGATCTGGCAGCGTGGTACGGCGCTGGATCAGGCCAGGACCGTATTTGAAGGCCAGCGCGATGATGTGGGCGTGTTTTCTTCGCGCATTCACGACGGCGATCAGCACTACGATGTGATCGTTCGCGCGCCGACCTTCTTCACCAGTGAATATCATCTTTATCGCGACGGCCAGACGCACCGCATCCAGATTCCCGACGATGCCAATCTGGTTGGCGTGATTGACGGCCAGTTGCTGCTCGATCTGAAATCCGACTGGGCGGTGGGTGAGCAGCGTTTTGCCCAAGGCGCGCTGATTGCCGGCCCCGTGGAGAGTTTTCTCGGTACCGAGCCTGACGCCAGCGTGTTGATCCAGCCGAGTGCGCGCCAGTCGATCAACGGGGTAGCCACGACCAAAAACACGGTGCTGGTCAACCTGCTCGACAACGTGACCGGCCGCCTGCTGCGCTTTACCCACGACGAGAACGGCTGGCAGCGCGCCGATCTGGACGTGCCGGAATTGGGCACGATTTCAGTGGTGGCCACCGACGACGAAACCGACCGCTTTTTCTACAACTACACCGGATTTTTGAGCCCCTCAACGCTGTTCGAGGCCGATGCGGCGGCAGATAGTCACCTCCAGGTTCGTGCCGAACCGGCCTGGTTTGATGCCGAGGGCATGAACGTGGTTCAGCACGAGGCGACTTCGGCCGATGGCGAAAAGATTCCCTATTTTGTTGTCACGCCGCCAGGTTTCGAGGCCAACGGCCACAACCCGACGCTGCTGACGGCCTACGGCGGCTTTGAAGTATCGCGCACGCCGTTTTACGCCGGTGTGAGTGGTTCAGCCTGGATTGAACGCGGCGGCGTGTATGTGCTGGCCAATATCCGCGGTGGCGGTGAATTTGGCCCGCGCTGGCACCAGGCCGCGCTCAAGGAAAATCGGCAGCGCGCTTTTGATGATCTGATCGCAGTCTCTGAAGACCTCATTGAGCGCAAGATCACCTCGCCGGCGCATCTCGGCATTCAGGGTGGCTCCAACGGTGGTCTGCTGGTTGGCGCGGTCATGGTGCAGCGCCCCGATCTGTACAACGCGGTGGTCTGTCAGGTGCCGCTGCTCGACATGAAGCGCTTTCACCTGCTGCTGGCCGGAGCAAGCTGGATGGGCGAGTACGGCAACCCGGACGATCCCGAGCAGTGGGAATCGATTGCCAAGTATTCACCGTATCAAAACGTTTCCGCCGAAGCGGAGTATCCGCAGGCCTTTTTCACCACCTC
>CALEIM010000007.1 GCA_937876395.1 uncultured Wenzhouxiangella sp.
ACGTGGTAAACGCCGGCCTGCGGCGCGGAGAAGGTGCAGCTCTCATTGTTGCCGTTTCGCCATGGGCGACAGTCGTAGGTCGAGGTCGTGGGCTGCGCGCCGCGGCGCACGTACAGGTCCGCGTCGCCGCTGCCGCCGGCGATGCTGATCTGCAGGTTGGTGGCGCCTGACGGAACCGTGATGGTCCAGTACTGCGTGCTGCCGCTGGCACCGGAGACGCCCGTGACCGGGACCCCATTGCCCAGCTCACCGGGGCCCGGGCCGGGGCCCGGGCCCGGATCACCGCCACCGCCGCCGAACCGGGAATACAGCATCCGGTTGGGCGAACCGCTGCCCGGGTTGCCGACCACGCCAGTGGTCGAATTCGAGTTGATCGCATTCTCCACCTGGGACGGGGACGCAGCCGGATTGTCGGCCAGGTACAGGGCCGCCACCCCGGCCACGTGCGGTGCTGCCATCGAGGTGCCGCTGATGGTGTTGGTGGCTGAATTGCTGGTGTGCCAGGCGGATGTGATGCTTGAACCCGGAGCGAAGATATCGACGCAGCTTCCGTAGTTGGAGAAGCTGGAGCGAGTATCGCTGCTGGTCGTCGAGCCGACCGTGATGGCCGCAGATGAGCGCGCCGGCGACACATTGCAGGCATTCTGGTTTTCGTTGCCAGCGGCCACGACGACGGTTATGCCGTTGTTGCGCATATTGGCGACTGCATTGTCGGTTGCCGTCGAGGCACCGCCGCCCAAACTCATATTGGCCACGGCTGGAAACTGAGCGTTTGCGGCAACCCAGTCCATGCCGGCGATCACCCCGGAGTTGGGCCCTGTGCCGCTGCAGTTCAGCACGCGCACGGCGTGGACCGTGGCGCCTTTGGCCACGCCGTAGACGCTGCCTGCGGCGGAGCCGGCAACGTGGGTGCCGTGGCCGTTGCAGTCGTTCCAGCCGCGGCCGTCGTTGATTGCGCTGTAGCCGTTGCCCATGCGGCCGCTGAACTGGCTGTGCGAGCCGCGCACGCCGCTATCAATGACGTAGATGTGCACGTTGCTGGCGGTGGTGTTGTAGACATAGCTGCCGTTGAGCGGCCGGTCGCGCTGATCAATCCGGTCAAGGCCCCAGGTCGCATTGTTCTGGGTGGCATTGATCGACACGATGCCATCTTCTTCGACATAGGCGACGCGATCGTCGAGCAGCAGCCGGACCAGGGCATTTTCGTCCGCTTCAACCACAAAGCCGGGCAGAACATGCGTATAGGTGGTCTGGACGCGTGCGCCGTGCATGCGCCCCATGCTCTGGGCAACGCTGGCAACCGAGCTGCCGTTCGTTAGCTGGTTGCCCTGATCGCGGTGACCAAGCGTGGCCACATCATCCTTGAGGACGACGATATAGCGCCCTTCGATGGGCTGTTTGGCGGTGCGTAATTCGGAGGCTGGCGTGCTGGTGGTGAATGCCATAGCCAGCACAAGTGCACCGGCCAGGCGGAGGAGTTGCTTGGGTATCATTTGGGAATCTCCCGATTCGATCAATCATGGTTCCCCTTGATCGCTTTTTGGCTCCACCCTCATGGAGTCAGGGTACGGGTATACACGAAAACGGACGGTGATTTCCAGTAAATTCCGGTTTAATTTGGGTAGAATGTGATAAATATCACTGAAAAGGGTTTATCTGGGGCTACCTTGTTGTACCAGCCCTTTATCGAGATCGAACGAGCCAGGCTGCTGTCAATCGGACAACAAGTTATGCTGTTCTGGTCCAGTCGTTCTCAACCCATTGTTGCCAATCTCCTTGATCACCATGCCCGCCGAACCTGAACAATACCCCAAGCTGCTGGCCGAACTGCGGACCAGTTTTGCTGCCGGACATACGCGCTCGCTGGAATGGCGACGCAGCCAGCTTGCAGCTCTGGCACGCATGCTCCGTGAGAACGAGGAGCGCATTGCCGCTGCCCTGGCCAGGGATCTGGGCAAGCCGGCGCAGGAAGTGCTGTTGGGCGAGACCGCGTTGCTGTTTGCCGAGATCGGTCACGCCCGCAAGCAGCTCAAGCGCTGGGCGCGACGGCGGCGGGTGTCCACGCCGGTGCTGGCCCAGCCCGGCCGAAGCTGGGTGCAGCCCGAGCCACTCGGTGTCGTGTTGATCATTGGTGCCTGGAATTATCCGATCCAGCTCTTGCTCGGGCCGCTTATTCCGGCCCTGGCGGCCGGAAACTGTGCCGTGCTCAAGCCCTCGGAGGTGGCTGAATCGACATCAGCCCTGATCGCCGAGATTGTGCCGAACTACCTTGACCAGGATGCGGTGCGCGTCGTCGAAGGCGGGGTTGAGGAAACCACCGCGCTGCTCAAGCTGCGCTATGACCATATTTTCTATACCGGCGGCGCCTCAGTCGGCCGGATCATCATGCGGGCCGCTGCCGAACATCTGACGCCGGTCACTCTGGAGCTCGGCGGCAAGAGTCCCTGTGTCGTCGATGCCGGCGCGGATCTGGCCTCGGCGGCGCGCCGCATCGTGTGGGGCAAGTTTCTCAATGCCGGTCAGACCTGCATCGCGCCGGACTATGTTCTGGTCGGGCGCGAGCAGCGCAATGAACTGATCAGCGCCATCGAACATGAGCTGTTCGAGATGTACGGCAGCGACCGGCTGGGCAGCGACGACTATTGCAAGATCATCAACCAGCGTCACTTCGAGCGCCTGCTTGGGCTGCTCGACAGCGGGCACCTGGCCATCGGCGGCAAGCACGATGCCGAGCGCTGTCGTATCGAGCCGACCGTACTGATTGACGTAAAACCGGATTCGGCGATCATGGGCGAGGAGATTTTCGGACCGATTCTGCCCATCATCGAGGTCGAGGATCTGGACCAGGCCATGGCCTTTATTACCGCCCGCGACAAGCCGCTGGCGGCCTATCTGTTCACCCGGTCGAGCGAATCCGAGCAGCGTTTTGCGGCCGCCGTGTCGACCGGAAACCTGTGCATCAACGACACCCTGATGTTCATGCTCGTCCCCGAGCTGCCGTTTGGCGGCGTGGGCATGAGCGGTATGGGCCAATACCACGGGCGGACCGGTTTTGATCGTCTCTCGCATCTGAAATCGTTGATGAAACGCGGCCGCTTCCCTGAACTTTCTGTTCGCTTTCCGCCTTATACCGGCTTCAAGATGCGTCTGCTGAAGTGGCTGAGTTGAGTGCCAGACCCGAGTCAATCAGACTGAAATGAGTGACTCAGGGGAACGGGCTGCCGACGAGCGCCGTGAAGATTTTGTCCGCGCCAATGACACGCTGCGGGAATGGTTGTGGTCGACGATCAACGCGATCCAGCTGCTGTTTACCCTGAGCTGGACAGCATTTGGTATCAGTATCGCGCTGCTGGTACGTCTGCTGACGGGCAGTGAGCGCATCCCGCTGCGCATGGCGGCCTGGCCGTGGGCGCCGGGCCTGATTTATGGGGCCGGAGCCCGGGTAGATGCAGCCGGCTTTGAGCAGATCGATTTTTCACGCCCCTATCTGGTGGTAGCCAATCATCAGTCGATGATTGATATCTGTGCGCTGTTCATGACGGTGCCGACGCCGTTGCGTTTCATGCTCAAGTCTTCGCTGGGGAAGGTGCCGTTCCTCGGCTGGTATACCCGCGCCATGCGAATGATCCTGCTTGAGCGCGGGAAACCGTCGATGATTCGACAGCAGCTTGAAGACGCGGCCGATTTGCTCGATCAAGGGCATAGCCTGGCCGCTTTCCCGGAAGGAACGCGCAGCAGCAGCGGCCGAATCGCGCCTTTCCGGCCCGGTGCGTTTCAGGCAGCCATTGCCGCCGGGGTGCCGGTTCTGCCGATTGCTCTGGTGGGCAGCGGCGAGATCATGCCGCCTGGCAGTTTCAGGATTCGGCCCGGCCGAATTCGCCTGCTCGTTGGTCAGCCAATCCCGACCAGTGGCCTTGGCCGCGGCGATCGTCGTCTGCTGGCTGAACAGGCGCACCGGGCCGTTGTTGAACTCAAGCAGACACTTGATGTACAGCCCGGCTGCCCGTCCAGGGCCGCTCTGTCCAGCTTGCGCTGATCGGGTATTGCGCAGATACTGGCGAACATGTCCCGAGTTGGGCAAGACAGGATCAGGCGGGAGAGGGTAATGAGCCAACGATTCTATCTGGAAAGTTCCGGCAAAGACTCATCTGTGCCAGCTCATGTCCATCTGGATAAATTTCCGGCCATCATTGGTCGACATCCAGACTGTGCAATCCAGTTTGTTCTTGACCGCCTGTCACGAACCCATGCGCGCATTGATTACCGGGACGGGCGACTCAGGATTGCCGACCTGGGCAGCACCAACGGCACTTTTGTCAATCATCGGCGGGTGAGCGGGGCGGTCTGGCTGCAGGTCGGTGACGTGGTGCACCTGGCCGACCATGAATTCCGACTGATGGCCGATGACGTGCCGAGCATGCCCGCTGCGTTGTCCGGTGGCGATGCGACGCTGGTGGGTATGGCAGCTTTGCCAAAGGATTTTCCCCTTCATTTGGCCGCGTTTCGTGACTTGCTTGACGGCGAGAAGGTCACCAGCTTTGGTCAGCCAATAGTGGCCGCTAGCGGTGAAGCGTTTGCCGTTGAACTGCTGGGCCGCAGCGCGCATGCCGAGCTGGACCAGGGGCCCGAGCAGTTATTTGCCCTGGCCTCGACGCTCAATGCGGAGACCCGTCTGAGCCGCCTGTTCAGGCGCTGCAGTTTCGAGCTTGCCAGTCAGGCCGGCCTGACCATGCCGCTGTTCTTCAACACTCACCCGACCGAGTGCGAGGACATGCCGATGCTGATCGACGACCTGCAGGGCCTGAGGGCAGCTTTCCCCGGGCTTGAGCTGGTGTTCGAGGTTCACGAGTCAGCGGTGACCGATCTTGGCCTGATGGGCGAGGTGCGCCAGGAGCTTGAGCGTATTGATATCAGGCTGGCCTACGATGATTTTGGCGCCGGCCAGGCCCGGCTTCTGGAGCTGGTCGAGGTGCCGCCGCATTTTCTCAAGTTCGATATGGGGCTGATCCGTGACATGACCAGCCGCGACTCGGCGCGCTATCGTCTGCTTGCCGAGCTCAACCGCATGATCACTGATCTGGGTGTGTCCACCGTGATTGAAGGGGTTGAAGATGAAGCAACCGCAGCACTGTGCCGCGAGATCGGCATCGACTACCTGCAGGGTTTTCTGTTCGGCCGCCCGCGTCCCCTGATGAACTACCACCACACGGAAAAGGACAGCGAGCCGTAGCTGGTCGATCCGGCCTGTTTCAGGAACTCCTCCGATCGCCAGACGTGCGTATAGGAGACCCGAAGCGGGCCACGAGCGTAGACAAAACCGGCAAAGGTTTCGCCAACCATCCGTTCCCGGCTGACACCAGTCACGCCGCCAAAGGTGTTGCCCTCCAGAAACATGTCGCGAAACACGCGCCGACCTTCAACGCCGATGTAGAGGTACCAGGACGGTTCGGCCGACGGCATGAAATAGCTGGCGCCCGAGATGGCCGGGGTGATGCGCGGTGGTCCATGATCCCGCGGCAGGGAGCGGCCAATGCGCAAAAAACCGCCGACTGACGCATGGGTATGCGCATTGCCGGCCGTTGCACCGGCCATCCAGGTGGCATCGAAGCGGGGGCCTGAATCACCGGCCATGGACAGAAAACGCCGAAACCGGGAGTAGCCGACCTGGACCGTGGGCTCGTTGCGAATCTGCGTGCCCCAGCCGCGCGGGCGCGGCGAGCCGATGGCGGAATGAATGCTGCGCTGAATTTCCTCGCCAAAAGCCCAGGGCCCGACAAGACCCAATCCGACGTGAACGCGGTCCGCCCCTCGGTCGGTCAGCGTGCCGGTGGAGAACTGCACGTTGAGCCAGGCGGCGTAAGGGCGGTCATCGGGGGGCAATAGCGGCTCTTCGATGTCGGCCGGCGTGTACAGATTGTGGCTGATTGACAGGCGGTAAGGCAGCACGTCAGCCTCGTCGATGCCCGGAAAACGATAGGCCAGACGCTCCAGCCAGGTCGGCGGCGAGCGAAGATGGCCGACCCGCGACACACGTATTCCGTTGGTGTAGTAGCGATCTTCCCCGGAAAAAATGTCGTTTTCGTACTCGATGACCCAGATCGAATGATCTTCGAGACTTTCAGGGCGCAGCTCCGGCTCCCGCGGCTCTGAAGCCCACAGCAAAGCTGGCAGACACAGCCCCACAGCCGCAGCGAACTGGATGGAACTCCTAGAGAACCTGGTCAATATGCACCCTCGTTTGCATCATGCGTTCAACTGACAGTACCCCACTTCGACCTTCAAAGTCTCCGGTCTGGGCTGCCGCATCGCCGGAATGTGAGACTCGGGCGGTGACCACCACGGCGGCAACCGAATCAAGGCTGGTGCCGGCCAGCATGGCATCGTCACTGTCAATGCGGATCTCGGTCGGCAATGCAGAGCTGTGCAAACGGCGCACCGCCAGCGGCATGCGTTGACCTTCTGGCTGGACAATGACAAACACGGTTTCGTTGCCGGAAAGCCGGGCCGACAGTTCGGCATCAATGCTCAGGCTCAGATCAAGTACGGGTTCGCTATCGATATGAATCCCCGGGTCAACGGACGCATCGGCAGGCCCGTTGGCCGAATTCGTGTCACCGGCCCGTTCACGCGCCATGGCCAAATAGCCGCCGACGGTTTCGCGCACGCTGCTGTCGGCCGGTAGCAGATCCATAATGCGCTCGAAACGGTTTGCAGCGTTGGCATATTCACTACGCTGAAAGGCATCCAGGCCGAGCAGCAGCAGGGCTTTTTGTTGCTCGCCGGATTCAGCGGCGGCCAGCAGCAGCTCGCGCGCTTCCTGCGGAAGTTCTGGCCGACCGGAGGCAAACAGCAGGGTTTCGGCCAGTTCGGTGCGCAAAAAATCATCGTCCGCGTCAATGAACAAGGCTCGACGGAAGGCGTGTTCAGCGGAGCTGAACTCATCGAGGCTCTTATAGGCCAGGCCCAGCCGGGCCCAGTTTCCGGGCTGATCCGGTTCGCGCAAGGCCTGCCGGGCCAGCTCGGTAACTGCTGTGCGAATTTCGCCGGTCTGTCCGGTGTCGGGGTCAATTCCTTCCGGTGTGCCAATGCCCAGGTACAGCAGTCCGGTAGCGATCGTCAGGCCGAGGGCCAGGCCGAGCGCAAGTCCGTGGCGTTCGCTGCGAAACAGGGGTATGACAATGAAGGCCAGGGCCAGCAGCAGCGCGACCATGACGGCGACGAAAAATAACGGTGTGTTCAAAGCGCCTGTCTCCGCTTGCGAATGACAATGACGGCCGCTGTCAGGCCGAAGAACAGCAGCGCCAGCGGGCCGCCCCACAGCAAGACGGTATGCGCGGCCAGCGGTGGACGATAGAGCACGAACTCGCCATAGCGCTCGACCATGAACTCGCGGATTTCCATATCGCTGCGATTGTCCTGAAGCATTCTGAACAGCTCATTGCGCAGATCGCGCGCCAATGGAGCGTCAGAATCCGACAGCGACTGGTTCTGGCAAACCGTACAGCGTAGCTCGCCAGCCAGTGCCTGGAAACGGTCGCGCTCGGTGTCACTGGAGAAATCGTAGGGTTCGATGGCCGAGGCCAGGGCGCCGGGGGGCTGGGTCAAGCTCAGCATCACCAGCAAAACGGCGCTCAACCAGGGCAGTGCATTGATGGCTTTCATCCGCTCTCGGCCTCCGCTGCAAGCGCCATCGAACGACGCATCAGATCATCAAATACCGTGGCGTCAACCGGGCCGATGTGTTTGTGCCGGATAATGCCCTGATGATCGATCAGAAAGGTTTCGGGTGCTCCGTACACGCCGAGGTCTATGGCGACTCGACCGTCAAAATCCACCAGATGCAGATTCCAGGCATCGCCATAGCGGCCGATCCATTCCAGCGCCTCAGCGCGCTCATCTTTCCAGTTCAGGCCGACCAGGAGAATGGGCGCTTCCTGGCCCAGACGTTCGATGAAGGGATGCTCGACGCGGCAGGCCCAGCACCAGCTACCCCAGACATTGAGTATGAACGGCCGACCGAGGAGATCGTCACGACTGTTGCTCACGCTCGGGTCGTGAAGGTCGGGCAGGCTGAAGTCGGGCACGGCTTTGCCGATCAGCGGCGACTGGACCAGCTTGCGTTCCTCGGCGGTTTGCAGGCCGACGACCAGCAAAATGACCAGGGCCAGAAAGACGCCCAATGGAATCAGCATGCGGATCATGCGCTGGCCTCCGCGACGGCCACGTTCGGACTATCCGTGGCACGCCGTCGCTGACGATAGCGACGGTCCGACGCAGACACCAGGCCGCCGAGGCCAATCAGGGCCGCACCGCCCCAGATCCAGCGGACAAAGGGCTTGATGTGCAGGCGAATGCTCCAGGCACCGCTGTCGCTGTCGAGTTCTTCGCCCATGGCAACGTAGAGATCGCGAAACAGGCCTGGTTTGAGGGCAATCTGGGTCATCACCTGTCCGCCGCGATGGTAGAGGCGTTTTTGCGGGCGCATGGTGGCCACTTCGCGATCGCCGCGCTGGATGCTGAAGTGCGCTTCGTCGGCCCGCCAGTTCGGACCCTTGACCTGGATGACTTCATGCAGCGTGAAGGTGTAGCCT
>CALEIM010000008.1 GCA_937876395.1 uncultured Wenzhouxiangella sp.
CGTGAAAGATTCGGAGAAGAATTGGTGGTCTTGGGTTGGATTGGGGCTGCAGGTGATCAGTCACCACACCTGATGTCTGGCAGGGTAGGTGAGGAAAGAATGCGTGAATTACGTGGTTTGACCCGTTTAGAAGAACTGGCCAGACGAATCGTGGTTTCGGTTGAAGATGTTTCCGTCTCGGGAAACGTCGTAGGCGTAATTTCCCGCTCCCTCGTCCATGCGCAAGTAAGCCACGAGACCCAGTTCCCCACCGAGCATGAGCCGGCCGTGGTCGCGCGCCATGTTCAGCGAGTCTTTCCCCGCGTTCCAGATCCGCACTTCGTCGAGTTGGCCCTGAAATCCGGCTCCGAGTTCAATCGGCAGGGGGGAGTCTTGCAGCTCCACGTCGGGCGCGGTGAATTGCGAGGCGAGTTTGGATCCGTTGAGAAAAATTTGGAGGGAATCCTGATACAATTGAAAAGCCACGTGGTTGAAGTTGTTTTCCGTGAGTTCGGGCGTGGCGTGGGCGAGCGTGTACGTTTGCCCGTCATTTGCCGTAACGGTGATTTCCAGGGCGGCGGTTCAGGCCGAGTTTCCGGCCCGTTTCATGCTGGTTGCGGCGATGAACCCCTGTCCCTGCGGCTACGATGGCGACCCTTCAGGCCGCTGTAGCTGCACGCCCGACAAGATTCGCCGCTACCGTGATCGCATCTCCGGGCCGCTGCTGGACCGGATCGATCTGCACGTTGAAGTCGCCCGCCAGTCGCTCAAGGATCTGCCGCCGGGCGAGTCGTCCGCTGTCGTGCGCGAACGTGTGAAAACTGCGCGCGCCATCCAATCGCAGCGCGGAACCGTCAACGCCGGACTGGGCGTCGCCCAGATCCGCGCTCACTGTGCGCTCAATTCGCAGGCCGCCGCGCTGCTGGAGACCGCCTGCGAGCGCCTGTATCTGTCAGCCCGCGCCCATCACCGCATCCTGCGCGTTGCTCGCACAATTGCCGACCTGGACGGCAGCGAGACGATCACCACGGCGCATCTGAGCGAAGCCATCGGCTATCGCCAGCTTGATCGACGCCAGCCCGCCTACGCCTGAACATTGAAGCCCGCTGGCTGTCGGACCTTGTTGTCGCGGCCGGGTGTAATCTATAGTGCGGTCGGGTTGACTCCGTATCCACGCGGCGAGTGGATGAACCGTCTAAAATCCGGGAAACGGCATGGCGTTGGCACCAAGAATCCTGATCACGATCCTGCTGCTGCTGGGCCTGCCGGTCCATGCGGCCACGATCAGCACGGAAATCACTGGCGTGGAAGACGAGCTGCTCGCCAACGTCCGCGCGTCGCTATCACTGGTTCAGGCCGAGCAGTTTGACCAACTGTCGCTGTGGCGCCTGCGGCAGTTGACCGAGGACGCCAGTGACGAAGCCCGCCAGGCGCTACGACCATTCGGATATTACCGCCCGCAGATACAGGTTCGCCTGATCGAACCCGACCAGGGCGACCACTGGCTGGCACGCGTCGATATCCAGGCCGGGGATCCCGTGCTCATCGACCAGGTCGACATCGGAATCCTCGGTGCGGGCGACAATGATGCCGCCCTGCTTGAATGGCGGCAGCGCTGGCCGCTGAACTCCGGCCAGGTACTGGATCACCAGGTCTGGCAGACGGCCTGGCAGGAGCTTGAGCGCCTGGCCGAAGCGCGTGGCTATTTTCAGGCTCGCTTTGAGCAGCGTCGAATCACCGTCGGCACCGACCGCCTCAAGGCCGATATCGATCTGCAGTTTGATACCGGTCCGCGCTTCAGCTTCGGCGGCTATACAACCAGCGAAGTACCGTTCAGCGCGTCACTGATGGACCGCCTGCACATCATCGAAGACGGCGAGCCCTATGACATCGAGCGGCTCGACCGCCAGCGCGAAGTGCTGGCTCGCTCCGGCCTGTTTGAACGTACCGTAATCGAGCCGCTGCGCGACGAGCAAGGGCAGCACGTTGATCTGAACTACCGGCTGCAGACCCGCTCGCCCAATACCTGGCGCGCCACCGTAGGTTTCGGCACCGATACCGGGGCGCGCATGCAGCTTGGCTGGACCCGGCATTATCTTTCCTCGCGCGGCAATCGCCTGGACACCGCGCTTGGCGTTCAGCAGCGGCGCGAAGAGTACGTGCTGCGCGCCGAGTACCTTCACCCCCGCGGCCGCCATCCATC
Organism: uncultured Wenzhouxiangella sp.; assembly: GCA_937876395.1. Lineage (GTDB taxonomy): Bacteria > Pseudomonadota > Gammaproteobacteria > Xanthomonadales > Wenzhouxiangellaceae > Wenzhouxiangella. The sequence continues at coordinate 2,183 of CALEIM010000008.1, forward strand.
CGAATTTCTGACCCTGGGCACGGTGCTGCGCAGCGAGCAGGACAGCTTCCGCTTCTACGACGAGGACCGCGTCGAGCCGGTGTTTGACGCCTATTCAGGACGCCGTGAACAGGCCGAGCTGAACATCGGGCGCCTGCGCGAACGCCGAATCTTGTCGGACCACTTCCAGCCGCTGGAAGAACGCATCTTCGTATCCATTCTCGACGAGAGTTTTGACGCCTTCCGGGCCGGCTCATTCAGCGCTGAAAACGAGGCGCTGCTGGCGGACAACCCGGAGATCGCACCCTTTCTCGATACCAACAGCCAGGTCCTTGCGCTGGGCGCGCAATGGCGTCTGCCGAGCATTCACGGCAGCGGTTTTGATACCCGCGGCATGGTCTGGCAGGCCCATCTTCTGGGCGCACATGAATCAATCGGTTCCGACGTGGATTTTGCCCAGGCCTGGCTGAGCGGCCGCTGGCATCTGCGCCTGGGCGAGCGCCACAAGCTGATTCTGCGCGGCGAGGCCGGCTACACGGAGGCCACCACCCGCAGCCTGTCGATCGAGCACGACGGGCGCACACTGGATCTGTCGCTGACCGAGCTGCCCGAGCGCTTTCGCTTCAAGACCGGTGGCGACCGGACGGTACGCGGCTACGGTTACGAAAACCTGAGCACCAACCGCAACGGCGCCAACCACCTGCTGGTCGGATCAATCGAATACGAATACCGGGTTGGCAATAGCTGGTCACTGGCCGCTTTTGCCGATATCGGCAATGCTTTCAACGACCTTGATCAGCGCAAACTCAAGCGCGGCGTGGGCGTGGGCTTTCGCTGGTATACGATGATCGGGCCGCTGCAGATCGACATTGCCCAGGCCCTGGACGACGTCGACAAGCCCTGGCGACTGCATTTCACCATCGGCACGCAACTGCTATGAAAAAGTGGCTGATCATTGCCGGCATCGGGCTGGCCATACTGCTCATTTTGACGGCGTCCGCCTGGCTGTGGCTGACCCGCAGCGAATCCGGCGCGCGCTTTGCCATCAGCCAGGGAGCCGGCGCAGTCGAGCAACTCGACTACGACTCCCTGAGCGGCGGCCTGGCCTCAGGGCTCGTCATCGACGGCCTGCGCCTGGCCCACGCCGGCACCCGGGTGACGGCCAGCCGGCTTGAGCTCAAGGCGCGCATTGAGCTGTTCGCCGGGCCGCGCGTGGTGGTCAGTCATCTGCGCGGTCACGGCTTCGATATTCATCTGCCCGAGCCCGACCCCAACGCCGAACCGGCCGCCGAGCCCTTCGATCTGGCTTCGTTGGCCCTGCCGATTGACGTGCTGGTCGAATCACTTGATCTGCGCGAGATCCGCCTGCACCACGGCGAGAGCATGACCGGAATCGAGCGGGTGAGCCTGGCCGCCGCCTGGGGCCGGAGCATCGCGCTGGATCGTCTCGCCGTGGTCACCAGCGAATACGGCCGGCACAACGCCAACGGTCACTGGAATCTGGAATCCAACGGCGCCGGCGAGCTTCGGCTGGACGCAGAAATCGACTTGCCCGAAGGCGCCAGCCAGGCGTTGCAGCTTGAGCTGCGTGGCCCAGTCGATTCGCTGGCATTCGAACTGAGCAGCACCGGCCCTGCCCGGATTTCGGGAACCGGCGAGCTCCGCGGTCTGCCGGAGTCTCCGTCGGTCGATGCCCAATTTTTCGGCGAACTGAGCGGCTGGCCCGATCTGCCGGTGCGCATCGCCGATCTGGAACTTGCGCTTTCCGGCCATGCCGATGCTTGGCAGGCGCGCAGCTCGGCCCGCATCGACGGCCCGGATCTGCCTGAAGGCCACTGGGACCTGGCCGTTTCCGGAAACACCCAGGCGCTTTCTATCCAATCACTTGAGGCCCGGCTGCTCGGCGGACACATCAGCGGTGAAGGTCAGCTTGACTGGAGCGAATCGGCGCCGGCCTCGCAGGCTGAACTCAGGTTCGAAGCACTGGACTTGAGCGCCCTCTACCCGGACTGGCCGGATCAGAATCGCATTGACGGTGAGCTGCTGGTCGCGACACAGGGCGGCGTGATCAACGTTGAGCGGATCGAGCTGCGCAGCGACCCAGGCGAGCTCAGCGTAAGCGGCCACGCCCTGATTGATCCGGGTGCCGATCGGCTGGACGCCGTCCTTGAATGGCGCGAATTCAGTTGGCCACCGGTAGCGGCTGGTTCCGATGCCCTGGTGGCCAGCCAGTCCGGTCGGCTTGAAGTCGAGGGACAGATCAGCGACTGGCGAGCCCGGATCGAGGCGCTGCTCGAAACCCCGCAGCTACGGGGCGCGCGCATCGAGGGTAGCGCGCAGGGCAGCGCCGAACAGGCCCGCATTGATCGCCTGTTCATCGACCTTGATGCCAGCGGCTCTGTGACGCTGGCCGGCGACCTGGCCTGGGCATCGCAGCTCACCGCCCAACTGAAGCTCAGCCTGGCCGATTTCGACCCGGCCGGGCTGCAGCCCGAACTGCCCGGTCGCATTGACGCTCAGGCCAATATCGCGCTTCAACAGACCGATACCTGGTCCGCTAACCTTGATCTGCACGAGCTTGACGGCGAGCTGCGCGGCCAGCCGCTGAGCGGTAACGGCCAGATAAGCTGGGTTCACGATCAGCCCGAGCGCGCCGACGTCACGATTCGCCTGGGCTCCAACCAGCTTGCCCTCAGCGGTGCGCCCGACAGCCGTTGGGACCTGCAACTGGACGCGCCGGCGCTCGATCAGCTCTGGCCCGACCTGTCCGGCGAGGCTGAGCTTTCGGCGCAAGTCGAGAGCGATTCCGGCCAGGCGCAGTTAAGCGGTGATGTCAGCAATCTGCGCTATCAGGATTACCACTTCGAAAGCGCCGAGATTCGCGCCCAGCTTGGCTGGCTTGACGAACCGACCATTGAGCTGAACGCGGCGGTGCACGCCTTTGATCTGCAACCTTGGGAACGCCTCGACGAGATCGTGCCGCGAAGTCATCAGCGGCTCGCGGTGCACCGGAACCGGGTCGGGGAAGTTCCAGACGTTCACGCGCGAGCGGGCGTTGCCCCACGGCGCGAGAACGCCCCTGCACGCCGGACAGGACAGCTGCCCGGACACCAGCATCCGTTCGACCTCAAGCGGGTCGGTACCTACCATCAACATGGGTGCTCCCTTAAGCACCAAGTGACGGCCCTCCTGCTCGCCAAAGCATGGGAGGGCCGTCGCGCGTCAACAGAACGTGGTCACGCTCTTGACGCCGACCCTAGAACCGGCCCGCCCCTCCCCGACGTCGAACACGTCCTCGTGCTCGAACGGGTAGTGCCACT
>CALEIM010000009.1 GCA_937876395.1 uncultured Wenzhouxiangella sp.
ATCGAGGGCCGAAAACGAATGAACCAAAGGGCGCCGCCGCACGACCACTCGCGAAGGATGCGCACCGCAATCAGCCTGTGGATCTTCATTCTCGTGCTCGGCTGCCACCGCAGCATCGAGCAGGGCCTGGCTGGCAGTCACGCCGCGCAGATTCAGTTCGCCGGTGGCCAGAAAACCATCGCCATCGGCACGAATTTCAGCACTGGTCCAGGTGGCTTGAGGGAACTGCTCGACGCCGAAGAAATGGTCGCCGAGCAGCTCGGTGTCGCGCATGCGGTTGCCGGTATCGGCCGATGCCGTGTCCACTCGCACTTCAATGCGCGCGGTGCTCAGGTCTGCATCCTCAAGGCACAGCGCGACCTCGAACGCCCCGAACTGGCCGGTAAAGGAATTGCCGTCCACCACGCCAACAAAACCGAGCTCGCCGGAATCCGCATCGGCGCGATAGCATTCTGCCGCCGCCAGACCGGGCAGCAGCACGAGCAACATCATGTATTTCATCATCTTTTCCATATCGGGAGCATCCTTTTTAGAACATCATCCTTGATCCAGAAGTGGTGGCGCAGCGCGGCCAGGGCATGGCCAATCGCCACGATGGCCAGGCCGGTGGTCAGCCAGCCATGCAGGGCCGCAAAGCGATCTTCGAGCAGTTCGCTGCCGGGAGCGATGGCCGGCAGGCTGAGCGGCCCCCACCAGGTATCGCCAAAACCGGCCGCCGAAGAATAGGCCCAGCCGGACAGCGGCACAGCGAAAATCAGCACGTAGAGTATCCAGTGACCCGCTTTGGCGGCCATTTGTTCCCAGCGCGCCATTTGCCCAGGCAACGTCGGCTGCCGGTTGAACAGTCTCCAGGCCAGGCGCAGCACAGCCAGCGCCAGCACGGTGATGCCAATGGTCTTGTGCTGAGTAACCAGCTCAAAACGCGCCCTGAAACCCTCGGCCTCGCCGATGCGCCAGGCCCAGGTGTACTGAAAGATGATCAGGGCCACGATCAGCCAGTGAAAAAGCTGGCTGATCAGCCCATAGTAATGCTCGCCATTGCGAATCGGTACGCGCACGTCATGTCTCTCCAGGTTCACCGTGGGAGACTATAGCGCCTGGGTGGTGAAACGGACAGGGGCGCTACTCGAAGCGGTCGCGGAATATCAGGTCACCCGGAAGTGCAGGCGTTTCAAGTGCACCCCGGTCGATGGTGCCTGCGGCGATTCTCGCATTCCCGCCCAGGTCCCACGGCAGGTCAACAGCCGTTTCATACAGCGCATTGCTGCCGCTGTCCACAGCCGGCGAGCCCGGCCCGGGCAGGTAATTGCCCCCGGCCGGATCAGCGAACTGCGGGTCCTGATGCAGCGCGTGTTCAAAGCTCAGCCCGTCAGGGCCAACGATGTCGCCGCTGCCGTTGGCAAACAGAGTGTAGCGCCAGAGACCCGTCCCGCCCTCGTTGAAATGCTGATGGCCGGAACCGCCGGCCTGATTGCCCCAGACAATGGCGTTATCTACAGTCAGCGCCCCCGACGCGTTGTAGATGCCACCGCCGGCACCGATTGCAAAATTGTCGAAGATGGTGCTGTTGATCACATGCAGTTGGCCAAAAACCTGATGGATGGCGCCACCAAATGGCGCTTCATTGCCGACAAACAGCGAGTTGCTGATCAGCAGATTGCCATTGTGACTGTAAAGCCCTCCGCCCCAGTACTCGGCGACCTGATTGCTTTCAATCCGGACCCGATCGAGTCTGGCCTGGCTGTTGCTGGCATAAATTCCGGCGCCAAGTTCAAGTGCCCGGTTATTGATGATATGAAGCTGGCTCAAGGCCGGGGCACTGTTGACGATGTGGATAGCCCCACCTGCCTTGTGGCCAACCGTCTCGCCACGCACCAGCGCAGAAGACTGACCACGCGCATTCGCGCCTTGCAGGGTAAACCCATCGAGTTGGGCGACACCGACCGGACCGGCCGCAACCACCAGATTGTAGTAAGCCACACCGGGCACGCCGATCGTGCTTGGGTAAGTGACCGGATCGCGGGCCGCCATATCCGGTGCGCCGGTTGACGGAAAGCCACCAAAAATCTTGACGTCAGGCACCAGCACCAGGGTGTTTTGCAGCATCACGCCCGGCAGCCTGACCAGGTCCGTGCCCGGATATTCAGGGCGATAAGTTCCCTGCGAGACCCAGATTTGCAGCGGGTTTTTTGTATCCCACAGGCCTTTGCCTTCCTTGTGAGCGGCCCATTTCAGGGCACCGGCCAGCGAACCATAGGCATTGTTCCAATCACGGCCCGTGCCATCGCCCAGCTCAAAAGGCCGGACATGGATGATATTGCCCGGCCCGGCCTGCAAATGACCCTCGGTGGTCAGCCGCCGAACCTCGCTCCAGTCACCGACAAAGCCATCCTTGATCGCGCGAACTCGCCAGTCGTAATCGTGTAGTGGGTTGAGATCCTTCACCTCTATTCCAAGCGTGGCTGTAACATCGTCAAACACGGGGTTGACAAATGCCTGGCTGGGCCGATCGTCTGAATCAGCGATCTGAAGCTGGTAGCTGTCGGCATCCTCCACCTTGGACCAGGAAAAATGAACCAGGCGCGGCAGGTCAACAACGCCGTGGGCCGGCAATTCCAGCTCGGGCGGAGCCAGATCAGCCGGCTCACCCTGAAACTCAAACGCGCCAATATCGATGATCCCGCCGCCAGCATAATTCCACACGCGGTCCAGACCGGACAGATCAAGGTCATCAGCCAGCGCACCGCCGGCATCCGCGTAATAGGCGTTGCTACCGGCATTCACAGCCGGGGACATGGGGCGCAGGCGAAAATCGCGATCTTGCCAGCTTGTACTCACCCACAGCGGATCGTCACTCATGCTGCCTGCATTGACCGAGAATCCCGCGCCCTCGACAATATCGGATTGCCCGCTTCGGTTGCGATAAATGCTGTTACGCACATTGAAAACGTGCAAGTGACTGTTGAAAATCTCGTTGCCCTGCCCCTGGCTGGCGATATTGTCCCAGACGATGGTGTTGCTCAGACTGACGGTGCTGCCGGTAACATACAGCCCACCGCCGCTGTTGGCGATATTGCGCGCCACGGTGGTATTGACAATACTGGCCTGGCCGGCATTGAGATAGAGCCCGCCGCCCCGCTCGGATCCAAAGTTTCCGACCAAAACCGTGTTGAGCACGGTCAACTGGTCACCGTTGTGATAAATACCGTTGCCGTATTCGCCCGCCTCGCTGCCCTCAATCAGGCTGTTTTTTACGCTCAAGTCTGCGCCGGCATGGTGGATAGCGCCACCGTAGTTGGTCGCCCTGTTGCCCAGCATGACGACATTGCTCAGGCTCAACTGGCCACCGCCGTGATAGACGCCGCCGCCATTGCGCCGGCTCAAGTTGTCATTGAACAGCACATCGTGCAGCGTCAGCTTGGCCGCCTGGCTGTAGATGCCACCACCATCTTGCCCTGCACCTGCATCGCCACGCTCGATCGTGAGCGACGCAATACTGACATGATAGGCCCCGCTTATTGTGATCACGCGCGAATTGGGCGATAGACCGTGGACCAAAAAGGGCAGCAGAACGGTCTCGCCCCGACCGGCGCCACGGATGGAAATATTCTTGTCAATCACCAGATGCTGCGAATACTCACCCTCGCCGATCACGATCTCATCGCCCGGCAAGGCCACGTCCAGCGCATAGCCGGGTGTGCGGCAGGCCTGAAGAAACGAGGTGCAGTCGCCGGTATCAAACCCGTTGAGACGCACATAGCGGTCAACCGCCAGCGCCGGAGTGCTGTAAAACAGCGCGGCGAGTATCCAGAAAACCGAGATTGGCACAAGGCAAGGTTTCATGATCGAGGCTCCATTTCAGGCTGGTCAAAGCCCGATCATCAGCCAAACGCTGCCCTGAAGCTTATCCAAAAGCTCAAATTTTGTTCAAATTTTTGTGATGACGCAGAAAGCTGGTTTACGGATAACCAGGGCGCCTTGCGCCTTCAACCAATCATCCGCATTGACCGCAAAATCGTCTCCAGGCACGCCTGGCTGGCCTCGCTCAGTGGCGCCAGCGGGCTGCGCACGCTGCCAACGTCAAGGCCACAGAGGTTCATTGCGGCCTTGATCGGCGCCGGATTGGTTTCGATAAAGCTGGCCTTGAACAGCGGCAACAGCTCGAAGTGCATTTGCCGGGCCGTGGCAAAATCCCCCGCGGCGGCGGCAGCAACCAGGGCAACCATGCGCTCGGGCACCAGGTTGGAGACTACCGAAATCACGCCGTGGCCGCCCAGGCTCATCAGCGGCAGGGTCAGGGCATCGTCGCCCGAAACAATCCAGAACGGCTGTTCGGAGCGTTGGCAGATCGCGTCAATCACCTCAGTCATCTGACCGATATCGCCCGAGGCTTCCTTGACCGCAATGACATTCGGAATCCGGGCAATGTCGGCCAGGGTGTCGGTTTCGACATTGACGGCCGTGCGCCCCTGAATGTTGTAGACGATGATGGGCAGTTTGGTCGATTGGGCAATCTCGCTGAAATAGCGCTTCAGACCGGCCTGCGAGGGTTTGTTGTAATAGGGGGTGACGACCAGCACGCCGTCGGCCCCGGCCTGCTCGGCGGCCTGGGTAGTACGGATGGCCTGGCGGGTATTGTTCGAACCCGTTCCAGCCCAGACCTGTACCCGCCCGGCCACCCGCTCGACGGTGTAGCGGATGACCTCATCATGCTCGGCATTGAGCATGGTCGGCGATTCGCCGGTCGTGCCCATCGGCATTACGCCGGACACGCCGGCGGCAATCTGCCGCTCCAGCAGCTCACCGAGCCGCTCGTAATGGACTTCACCGTCCCGGTCAAACGGGGTAATCAGGGCCGTGTATACGCCTTCAAGCTGCACAGTTTGCTCCGGATGGTTTATTCAGAGCGCACTAGTGTACTCCTGATGGAGAACGCATTTTCAGCATTGACCGCCAGCTTTCTGTAGGCCGAGCCCGACATCAATCATTGAACTCGACCGCGGCAACGACATAGACCGGAGCCAGTAAATCCGAATCACGGATGGCGGCTGAGCGTCCTTCGACGCGCTCGAGCCGCAGATACGTCAGACCGAAATTTTCAGCCATAGACAGGGCTTCGTCCATATCAACGAACCGCTCGACCACGGCACAGGTCTCCGTGCCGTGGCCCACCACCATATTGATGGTCTGTTCGTCGGCCTGCGCGGCCATAAAGCAACCCCAATCCATGGTGTCCTCGGTGGCGTCGGGAAGCTCGGCCAGCAATTCATTCCACAGCCAGACTACATCGTGCGTTTCGTCCTCGGAGGTAGCCACCGCCCGGGTCAGACCCAGCATACGCTCGCCAAACTCTGCCAGAATCTGCTGCCTGGGCGCAACCGTCAGGGTCATTGAGTAATCCGCTGCCTGGGTAGACAAATCATCAATCACGTAGGTGAACATCAGGGAGTAGAAATGCTCCGGGCGCCTGTCAGAAAGCTTCTCAAGAGTCGGATCACTCGGTGCTGGGTCAACGGCAAACAGCAGGGCGCCATCCAGCATCAGGGTCAGGTCGGTCGGTTCGCATATCGGGTCTTCGTCGCCATCGAGCGCACCTGGCAGGAATTGATCTGTACCTGAGGCCTGCACAGCAATCGACGCCACCAGCAGCAAACCGGCCAACAACGCCTTCAGCACCCACCACCTGGCACTTTCCGTTCGGTCATAATCCACTGGTTTGTACTCTGACAAGCTCATATCAATCGCTCCTGCTGCGTGAACACAAGCTTCAATCAGTCCGTCGTGTCCTCGACCCGAGCCGCCACATTCCTGGCCATACTCCGATCAGTCAATCTCCGGACAGTCTAGTGAAGGAAACTTCACTCAGCACGTACTCGCCACTCCGCGCAGTCACAGTTGCCAAAAGCTGACTTTCTGCCAACAACTCACCGTTTGATTCACGCCGGGACCGTATGGTGTAACTCATTACACCAGTGTCAACCCTGTGCAACATGAAAACCCTCAACGAAAGTCGCTGACGTTTGCTATATCATGGAAAATGGCGTGCGTCAAGTGCATGAGGTGACAACAACTCCAGTTCATCAGCTCATTGGTTTGTCGTTTTTATTTTTCGAGTTAGGCAATGTGGGTGCATGAACAGTCAAACAACCGACAAATGAATGAAGGACATTAAATGAACAACCCTCTGCTCGCCGATGGTCTTCCGGCCTTCGAAAAAATCCGTCCCGAGCACGCTGTGCCGGCTGTCAAGCAGCGTCTGGACGAATACCGCCGCCTGATTGAACGCATCGAGGCGCTGGGGGAGGTGGCTGATCATGACAGCGTGGTCGTGGCCGAAACCCTGGCCGACAACGCCCTGGCCAACACCTGGTCACCGATCTCCCATCTGCATTCGGTATGCAACAGCGACGAGTGGCGCCAGGCCTATCAGGAGTGCCTGGCCGCGCTGAGCCGCTTTCACACCGAGCGGGGCCATAACCGGGCGCTGTGGGCGGCTTACAAAGCCTTGGCCAAACGCGATGATTTTTCCGTGCAGGACGCGGCCATGCAGGCCACTGTTCACCATGAGCTGCGCGACTTTCGCCTGGCCGGGATCGAGCTACCCAAACCTGAGCGTGCCCGCTTTGGCGAAATCAATCTGCGCCTGTCTGAACTGGGTAGCCAATTTGGTAATCAGGTGCTTGACGCCACCGAAGCCCATGTCGAAACGTTTGACAATGCCGAGGCTCTGGAGGGGCTGCCCGAGGCCGAACTTGAACTGCTGGCCGGCATGGCGCGCGACACAGGTCAAAAAGGCTGGCTGGCCAATCTCAGTTATCCGGCTTATCGCGCCATCATCACCTATGCTGATGACCGTGCACTTCGCGAACGCTTCCAGCGTGCCTTCACCACCTGCTCCACGCTTTAGTGGATTGCCTCATGCCCTGCATTGAGCATGGTGGGCGATTCCCCGGTCGTACCTATCGGCATCACCCCAGCCACGCCCGCGGCAATCTGCCGTTCGAGCAATTTTCTCAACCGCTCGTAATGGATTTCATCGCCCCGGTCAACCGGAGTAATCAGGGCTGTGTAAACGCCTTCAAGCGCCTCAAGACTAGTGTGCCGCTAATAGTGCGCTATCATGGTTGGCTCGCAGTTCCAGGCTGCATCATTCGTAAGGTTGCACTCGGGGCGTGAGTTGAATCAGTCCGGCCCAGGCGTTGCCTTCTGCAAGCCCTGATTCACCGCTGCGGCGCATGGATACCAACCACAGCAAGCCATCTGAACTCACATCGACCAGACCGGTGTGTCGCCAGTCCGAGTCGTCAATCCCCACCTGTTCCAGCACCTCGGCCAGGGCCTGAACCCCTGTTGCGCGGGTCCAGACAAACCCTCGGGTGCCAAGCTGCAGATCTGGATACACCATCGTTGGAAGCTCGAAGGGCGTGTCACCGAATATCAGGTTGCCATCCGCACTGGCGCCGAGCAAGGCATCGTAACTGAATCGCTCAGTGGCTTCTGGCAGACGTTCAAGATATTCGACACCAAACTCTTCGGTCCAAATCCAGGGCCGACGAAAAGCCGGCCCTGCAGGATCCATGTCATTACTTTGCCCACCGCCAAAAATTATCTGACAATTGAGTGAACAACCGAATGCGACCAAAAGGGAATTACCGGAAGCGTCTTGCAGAAAATCTGCCTCACCATTGATCCAGCGAACCGCGCGGTCCCGACGATCGTTCGAAACAGGAAAATCAGTCCCGAACCCTACAATTGTCCGACCGTCATTCGAAACACCTCGCACTCCAAATGCAAAACCAGACTCCAGATGACTGCTGAGCACTTTCTGGCCCTCTGAAGCGTTCCAGACCCAAAGAAAAGGATTGCCTGCCTCTTCAGGGTTTCTCGCCATGCCGGCCAGATGCCTTCCATCCTGAGACATGGCGTATACGGATGCTCTGTCGGTATGGAACCCTTCCACCGGCCGCCACCCGCTTTGTTTCGTCCAGGACGCGACACCGTACCCATCTGAAACGCCTCGATCAAGGGTCATCACTATGAAACTGCCATCTGGGGCCATGAACAGGCGGCCACTTCCTGTGTCGTCCTCCGAAAGGTTCTGCAACTCCTCATCACCAGGCGTCCAGTTCCACGCACGATACCTGCCTGAGGTGGGATAGAGCCCAACAACGCTGCCGTCATCGGTCATTGCGTCCGGTCGATTGGCAATCGGATATCCGGGCGAGTCTACTGGAATCGTCGTCAACAGTTCAACGTCATACAGCTCCAAAAGCCCCGGCTTCTGGTGCTCACAATCCAGACCGGACAGCCGGGTCAGGCGGCTCAGCTCCATACTGCCTTCACCGAAACCGGGCAAGGGTGACGTCCAACTCATCTCACCCTCATCGCAGGCCAGGTTCATCGTCAGCGAACCCCAGGGCAGCAGCTCCACGGCCTCCGGATCGAAATCTGGACCAAACTGGCCATCCTGGCTGGTCATCAGGTTGTCAAACACGATCTGATCGCCGTCACGCCTGCCGTCACCAATAAACCAGCGCTGCTGGCCCTCACCATCATAGGTATACCAAGTCAGTATTGCCTCATCCCGGTCAAGCCACTGCAGGGCAAACCCCTGGCCGCTGTATTCGGGGTCGTACCAGGAACCGCTCAAGCTGCCATCGTCGGTCACGGGAAACATCGTTCTGCCGTGAATCGGTCCCGCACAGTCCACACCCATGGTCCGGCTCAGACGAGACAGGCTCAGCGTTTCCTCCTGCCCAAAGGCGTGATAAGAAAACACCGCCTCATCACAGCCGACAAAGCCAATCTCAGCCTGGCCAACAACCGCCATTACCACGTCGCCGGGATCAAAACCCGGACCAAAGCGTCCACCGTGAGTGACCAGCAGCTCGGTAAACACCGCAGTGACTTCATCACCACTGGTAACAATGTCACCGGTACCGAGTAACCAACGTTGCTGTCCGTGTTCATCGTAGGTAAACCAGTACATCTGCGCACGATCACCCGGAAGGATCTCCAGCACAACGCCTTCACCGGAACGATCCGGACTGTACCAGTGGGCACTGTGCCCCGGACCCAACGCGAATGCGACCGATTCAGCCGCGACCGGTATAACAGCCTGAGCCCAAGCTACACTAACCAGCGCCAGCAGATGCAACCAGCGCAAGCCATACACGGACTTATCTCGCTCAACCATTTTCATTGCAAAGGGCCGGTAGGACATGGGAAAGTCGCCGACTCTTGTGCTGTGCCCCAAGAGTTTGTTACGTTCAAAGTAACAAAGACCGTGGAGAATGGATTACAGCTACCAAACAGCCAATGCGTATTGCTGTTTCCACCGCTGCTCGACCATTGCACCGTCGTTGCACCCTGAGTGTCAAAGTTCATGCGACACTGATACTGCCCTCCACCACTGTTGCTGTAATCGGGACAAGTAAACGCCGTAATCGTTGGTGGATTTGGACCGTGACTGGTTAGCAGATCAAGTTGAAACGTATCAAGTGTATCCTTCACTGGCTGGAACCAGCTTTCACTGCTTAGCGGACAAGTGCCATTCACACCACCGATAGTTGTCCCTTGAGCATGACCTGTAGCTGAAAGATATGAACCACCCGAATCACCAGGCTCAACGCAAATATCAGTTTTGGTAGCACCCTGAATATATTCATGGAAAGTACAACCACCAAACCAATTCAAGCCACCGCACATTTTCACTGTTTGATTCTTGGTCAGCACTTGTCCACAATGGGGGCCGCCAGATGCTGCACCATAACGGCACACTGTAGAGTTCACGAGCACTTCGGTATGTCCACCAGATTCTGCAGTTATTGATAGATCCCCACTTGCGTAACCGTTTACAACAGCTACCGGCAACCAAGGCGCATGTGTTTCAACCCAGCCGGAATCCTGAATTCTTTGACCCTGGGGCATAGAGTGCCAGGTTGACTCCTTGAACACCCCCATTGAAACACCGTCGCAGGACTTGATTGGATCAGTGTCGGCTGCCCCACAGTGCCCAGCAGTGATAAAACCGCCTTGAACCGAAAACCCAATAGAGCACTCATAGGGGTCCACCTGCAAGGCAGAAAAAACGGGGTTCTCAAAACAATCTGCGCCACGAATTTGATTGGAAAGTCTCGGAAACTCGGAAGCCTCGTGCAATTCGTACGATTCCGGATCAATGGCCAAGTCGATGAGCGCTTCAAGAATAGAAGCACGGTACTCCTGCAAAACACCCAAGACCACTCGATTGGAAGAATGGTCAACTCCGACTGAAACCATGCCCCAAAAAGCATCTGGGTCTCGCAGACGCACGGCCTCAATCTGCTCACGCAGCGCACTCAAATACCCTGCACTGTACTCCATCAAGATAGCTGTCGCGCCCAGCCTCTCAACCAGCGCAGAAAACTCAGGGTTAGTCAATCCAACTTTCAGCTTGAAAGCTTCCCCGTCAAACCAAGCGCCCGCATAAGCATCGCCAATTAATTCACGTATTTGCAAATGCAATTGAGCTGCTTCAGCTTCATGAGCCAAACGGACCAGAACTTGATCTTCAGTCAGACCGTAGTAGTCAGTTAATACGTTGAGAATTTTGGCCTCCCTATCACCGACAACCGAACCATCATCAGAAAAGACAGGAGACCCAAACAATGTGAGTCCAGAAACCAAGAAGATCGCCCCAAAAAAGTTAAAGTGTCGCATATATCTTCTCCTCCTCAGGGACTGTCTACTTCAACCAACGACGTAGAGAGACTATCATCAAGAACTTTACCCTGCAACCTTGCAATCAATCTCGCACAGTCGATCAATGGTCAAACTACCGACAAATGAATGAAGGACATTAAATGAACAACCCTCTGCTCGCCGATGGTCTTCCGGCCTTCGAAAAAATCCGTCCCGAGCACGCTGTGCCGGCTGTCAAGCAGCGTCTGGACGAATACCGCCGCCTGATTGAACGCATCGAGGCGCTGGGGGAGGTGGCTGATCATGACAGCGTGGTCGTGGCCGAAACCCTGGCCGACAACGCCCTGGCCAACACCTGGTCACCGATCTCCCATCTGCATTCGGTATGCAACAGCGACGAGTGGCGCCAGGCCTATCAGGAGTGCCTGGCCGCGCTGAGCCGCTTTCACACCGAGCGGGGCCATAACCGGGCGCTGTGGGCGGCTTACAAAGCCTTGGCCAAACGCGATGATTTTTCCGTGCAGGACGCGGCCATGCAGGCCACTGTTCACCATGAGCTGCGCGACTTTCGCCTGGCCGGGATCGAGCTACCCAAACCTGAGCGTGCCCGCTTTGGCGAAATCAATCTGCGCCTGTCTGAACTGGGTAGCCAATTTGGTAATCAGGTGCTTGACGCCACCGAAGCCCATGTCGAAACGTTTGACAATGCCGAGGCTCTGGAGGGGCTGCCCGAGGCCGAACTTGAACTGCTGGCCGGCATGGCGCGCGACACAGGTCAAAAAGGCTGGCTGGCCAATCTCAGTTATCCGGCTTATCGCGCCATCATCACCTATGCTGATGACCGTGCACTTCGCGAACGCTTCCAGCGTGCCTTCGCTACCCGGGCCTCGGACACCGGGCCGCAGGGTGGCCAGTTTGACAACGGGCCGGTCATGCGTGAAATGCTCGCCTTGCGCGATGAACAGGCACGGCTGCTCGGTTTCAAACACTACGCGGCGATGCAGCTTTCAACCCGCATGGCCGAGTCCACCGGGCAAGTCGAATCCTTTCTGCGCGATCTTGCCGAACGCGCCCGCCCACAGGCCGAAGCCCAGCTCGAAGAGCTGACTGAATTCGCAGCTCAGCTCGACGCTGAGACGCCGCTGGCACCCTGGGATATCGCCTATTACAGCGAGAAATTACGTAAGGAAAAGCTCGGTATCAATGAATCCATGCTCAAGCCCTGGTTTGAGCTTGAACGTGTTTTCGATGGCCTGTTCACCACCGCCGGAGATCTGTTCGGGCTGCGCTTTGAGGCTGATGAAAGCATCGCAACCTGGCATGAGGACGTGCGCTATTTTCAAGTGCTTGATGATCAGGGCCGGCAGCGGGCCGGAATTTATGTCGATCTGTACAGCCGGGCGCGCAAATCCGGCGGCGCGTGGATGGACGTGTGCCGGGCACGTTTAAGCGCCGGCGGCGTCGCACAGAATCCGGTCGCCTACCTGGTATGTAATTTCGCACCACCGGCCACAGGCCACCCGAGCCTGCTCACCCACGACGACGTGGTCACCCTGTTCCACGAGTTCGGCCATTGCCTGCACCATCTGCTCACGCGCATCAAACTGCCCGGCGTGGCCGGCATCAGTGGCGTGGAGTGGGACGCAGTCGAGCTACCCAGCCAGCTCATGGAAGGCTGGGCCTGGGAAGCGGAATCTCTCAACCGTTTTGCCCGCCACCTCGACACCGGCGAGCCGCTGCCGGAAAAACTGCTGGCCGGGCTCAAGGCCGATCAGCAGTTTCAGGGCGCCATGGCGCTGCTGCGCCAGATCGAGTTTGCCCTGGCCGATCTTGCCCTGCACAGCCGCTCGAAAGCTGATCCGCTGGCCGTCATGGCCGAGATCAATCAGCAGATCGCCGTAGTCGAGCTGCCTGCCTATTCACGCTATCTGATGAGCTTCAGCCACCTGTTCAACGGCGGCTACGCGGCCGGCTACTACAGCTACCTGTGGGCCGAGCAGCTCGCCCGCGATGCCTTCGAGCTGTTTCGCGACGAGGGCCTGTTCAGCACCGCATCCGGCCAACGCCTGGCACGCGAGATTCTGGAAGTCGGCTCCAGTCGGCCGATGAGTGAATCCTGGCAAGCTTTCCGAGGCCGCGACCCAAAGCTCGAACCGCTGCTGGACAGCTATGGCATTGCGGCCTGAAAGGCTGACTCAGCACGACTCATTCACCAGACGCTTGATGCTTTTCCCATGCGGCGGTCATTTCCAGCAAATGCCCGCCCTCTTCCGGCCAGGCTATCCAGGTTTCCAGAACCTTTTCACCTCGCATTAGACGGATTACCGGTGAGGAGGTCATGTCATCAAACATCGGCCAATCTTCAGTTTTGTGGATGAAGATCGGCTGGATCGAAAGTTTTGAAGTTCGCGCTCGTTCAATGAGTGGCATTTCCAGATAAGGACTTGGCGGCAGCAGCCAGGAAACACTGCCCGCCAACAGGTCTTCAAGCTGTCGAATTCGATGGATATCGTGCAAGAGGCGTTGGAAAAAACCACAGCCTTCAATACTCACCACCACCCAGTGCAAATCATCGGGGAACTCATATGAATGCACCTCTACATGATCGTCGTCATCAAACAACCAAACCTTTCGGCCTGCTTCGCTCAGCGTCTTGTCAGAGTCAGCCACTCCAGCAGGAATCGAGAGCCCAAGCTTCCCTGTCTCATTGATTTCGACAGCAGTCTCGAAGTGACGTGTGCCCAACGCAATTTGCATCAACAGCTCAGCATCTGCCGAGTTGGCGTGTTCACGGCGCAGCAGCTCTTGCCAGGTCAACAGTGCCTGTTGGTAGGCCTTATCAACCGAAAACCCGGAATGCTCGGCTGGGTGCAGCGGTAAGAGGTGAAACGTCAAGGCATTGAGCACGATCAGGTGCGCGCGCAAGCCTTCCGATTCGATCGCTGACAACGGTAGACCTGAAAACACCTTGGCTGCTTGATAGTAAGCATCCGCTACCGGCTCAAAGGAGGCCGTTGGGTCTGGCACGAGAAAGCGCTGCTCACGCCAATTCTCCCAAACTTCCAGAATCGGCGCCTGCCAGTCTTCCCAGATGATCTCCCCCTGATCATCGGCCGTAGCAGGTAAAGCAGCGCACACAAAGAAACTCAGCGCCAAATAAAGAACCACGCCCGGACTGGTAGATCCTTCCGGTCCGGGCGAAGTCCATTCACTAATCATCAGCAACGGCATATGTTGCATTCGGCGCCTTGCCATGGCTTACAGCCAAATCTGCACTCCATATTCCGACGAATGCAGCGGGGATCATAGCACTGGATTGACTCATCAGCAGCTTGTCCCAAGCTCAAAGAGCCGTCTTTAGGCTGGCTAGGCGCGGGCAGAAGCCGGCCAACTCGGCTTGAAGCCTTTCCAGCAATTGCTGGTCAAGTTCTGAGCTCACCTCAAGCAAGTCGATCAATTCAGGTATGTATTTCTCCCACCCAAATTGCTGTAAGAATCGATATGCATCTGTGACCGTCAAACCCTCAAGGAATCGGTTGTCCATACTGGCAAGACCAAACTCAGTAAAAACAGCGGTATCCGCGAACGAGCGTATATTCTCTTCTCCGATCAGCATAAGTGATGACGACCCTCCCAGCTTGATAGCCTTTTCCAGAGCCTGTTGATCGTTGATGAGAGCAGCTTGTCCGTGAACTTGGTCCGCCAGAATTTCTCGTTCAAGGCCGTCTGGCTGCCCCGCAAGCGAATTAACCGAAACAAGCAATAAAACCATTGCACTGAAGAATAAACGCATGCCCTTTCTCCTCTTCAAGATAAACCCCTGATATCAAGAGTAAAAAAAAACAGTTCCTGTCAAGTCGCAATCCAAATAAACTGTTCGGCCAGTTCGGAGATACGACGCTCGATGTCGTCGTAGGCACGGGCCAGGGCGGTGGCCTTGCGCCGATTACGGGTG
>CALEIM010000010.1 GCA_937876395.1 uncultured Wenzhouxiangella sp.
AAACAGACCACGGCCCAGGTTTACCAGGCCATGGCCGCCGATCCGCTTGAAGCCGGTGCGGCATCAAGCGACTATCTGCGCCTGTTTGCCTTGACGGCGATGGCCTGGTCCTGGACCCGCCAGACCCGCGCGGCACAGAAGGCCCTGGATTCCGGGAATGGGCCGGACCGATTCCATCGCACCAAGCTGGAAACCGGGCGCTTTTTCATGCAACGCGTCCTGCCCGAAACGCTCGGCCTGGTCGACAAGATCCACGCCGGCGCCGCAACCCTGATGGCGCTCGACGCCGAGGATTTCTAGAACTCAGACTGGCGAGCCACTATCGAAGCTGCACAGCCAGGGATGATCTGCCACAATAGGGGGATGCCCAAAAACTACACAGGATCGTTCTCCATGCGACTGACCCGGTTACTGTTTGTCTCGATCAGCTTGCTGCTGCTTAGTCTTGGCAGTTTGGCCGAAACCATTGATACCCGAGAGTTTTTCAAGAATTCGCAGATTCGATCAGCGCAGATTTCACCTGACGGTGAGAACCTCGCCCTGACCTATGAGGAGGGCTCGGAGGTCAAACTGGCGGTGATGAGCATCGATCAGCGCAAGATTCTCAGCAGCTTCGAGTTCGGGAAAAACCAGCATGTGCTCAGCTTCTGGTGGGGCAGCAACAAGCGCGTGATCATGTCGGTTGGTGAAGTCACCGGCAATCTTGACAATCTCGGCCGCCCGGCATACTGGTACGCGGCCGATATCGACGGCCGCCAGCGCAAGCAGATTTATGACGCCACCAACGCGCGCTACGTCATGCTGAATCCCCTGCCGGATGATGACCGTTTTGTGCTGGTTGCGCGCTACCACTGGTCTGACAGCGGCGAGCCCAAAGCCAATCTGCTCGACATGTATACCGGTGAGTACCGTTACCGCGGTGACCAGCCGCTGGATAATGATCTGGTCAGCCTGTTCGTCGACCGCGACGGCAATACGCGCGGTGCGGCAGCACTCAAAATGGGTGACACGCTCGAAGACCGTGACCTGCGCATCTACGTCAAGCGCAACGACGAGTGGACCAGCCTCGATTTCGACTCAGCCCGTAGCTCGCCCAATGTCAATTTCCAGGGATTTTCGCGCGACAACCGCTACGCCTATCTGCTGTCCAACCATGACATGGCGAAAAACGACCGCCTGGGTCTGTTCCGCTATGATTTTGCAAGTAATGAGCTGGAGCTGATGCACCGCGATCCGGACGTCGACGTATCCGGATTGATCCGTGCCGCCAACGGCGAGATTCTCGGCGCCTATACCCACTTGATCGGCCCGATGCGCTACACCTTTTTTGCAGATCAGGTCGAGGCCAACAAAGAGCAGGCCCAGCTTCTTCAAAGCCTGATGGTGAGCTTCCCGGACAGCAATGTGCTGATCGCTTCAGCTTCGCAAGACGGTCAACGTGCCGTGGTCATGGTCACCAGTGATCGTAATCGTGGCGAGTTCTACCTGTTCGAATCTGAAACCCGGCGGCTCAGCCTGCTCAACAGCGCCCTGCCTGATCTGCCCCAGGACAAGCTCGCCGACATGGAGGCCTATCGCATCACCGCCCGCGACGGCCTTGTGCTCCATGCGCTGCTGACCCGACCCAACGATGCGAGCGAGAATCTGCCGCTGGTTGTCAACGTTCACGGCGGCCCGTTCGGACCGAGGGACAACTGGGGCTATCAGCCTGAAGCTCAGTTTCTGGCCCACCATGGCATTGCCACCCTGCAAGTCAATTTCCGTGGCTCAGGCGGCCAGGGCGAGGACTTCATCCACGCCGGCTTCCAGGAATGGGGCGGCAAGATGCAGGACGATGTCACCGATGCGACCCGCTGGGCCATCGAACGGGGCATCGCCGATCCGGATCGAATCTGCATCTACGGCGGCAGCTACGGTGGTTATGCCGCGCTGATGGGGGTAATCAAGGAACCTGATCTGTACCAGTGCGCCATCGGCTATGTCGGAGTGTATGACCTGCCCTGGTTCCGCACCGGGGACGGCAGCGACATCGCCCGCCAGCGCGGCGCTGGCCGGGAGGGGC
>CALEIM010000011.1 GCA_937876395.1 uncultured Wenzhouxiangella sp.
GAAGGGCGGCATCGGGATGCGCGGGCCGGGCGAAACCCAGCTGGAAACGGACCGTCGTCTGTTGCGTGCGCGTATCAAAACAATAGAAAAGCGGCTGGAAAAAGTCCGGAGGCAGCGGGAGCAGGGCCGGCGCTCCCGATCCCGTGCAGAAATACCGACCGTATCCCTGGTAGGTTACACCAACGCGGGAAAGTCGACGCTGTTCAATTCGCTGACAGATTCGCATGTTTACGCGGAAGACCAGCTGTTCGCAACGCTTGACCCCACCATGCGCCGCCTGGAACTGGATGGCGTTGGCCCGGTCATACTGGCGGACACGGTCGGATTTATCAGCCAGTTGCCCCACCGGTTGGTAGAGGCTTTCCGGGCCACGCTGGAAGAGGCGGCGAGTGCCGACCTGTTGCTGCATGTCATCGATGTGGCAGCGGCAGAGCGCGCGCAGCAGATTGATGACGTCGGCACGGTGCTGGCCGATAATCCGCGATTGAATGTGCGCCTGCCGGGGTTTGAGCGCAAGCTGCCGCGGATTGTGGTCGATTCTGCCGGACGCCTGCCCACCGGTCTGCGCATGAGCCAACTGGCGGGGCCGTTGATCGTCGCCAGTTGCGTGCCGGACCCGGCCATCGATGGCGTCGAGTGGTGGCAGCTTCCACCCGATCTGTCCGGGCGGGTCAGCCTGCCGGATTTGATGAGGCGCCTGGCTGAGCGACAGATCAACACCGTGCATGTCGAGGCCGGGCCGACGTTGTCGGGTGCTTTGGTCCAGGCCGGCCTGGCCGATGAACTGCTGATCTACCAGGCCCCGACGCTGCTCGGTCGCGGCCTTGGGCTGCTTGAGATCGAGGGGATGGAAAAGTTTGCCAACCGCCTCCATCTGGAAGAAGTTGAACATCGCCGGCTCGGCTCCGACTGGCGGTTTCTTTTCCGAATTCGCAGCTGAGTGGGCTCATGTTCACCGGAATTATCCAGACCGTCGGTACGGTCAGCCGGATTACCTCTACGCCACCCGGTCGGCGCCTGCGCATCGACTGCGCCGCGCTTGATCCCCAAACTTGGCGCACGGGCGACAGCGTGGCGGTTGCCGGCTGCTGTCTGACCGCGCTGGACATCGATGCGAGCGGCTTTTCGGCCGATCTGTCGGCCGAAACCCTGAGCCGCAGCAGCCTGGGCGCGCTGAATGCTGGCGATCCGGTCAATCTCGAACTGGCGCTGGCAGTTGGTGAACGCCTGGGTGGGCACTTCGTCAGCGGGCACGTCGACGGTCTGGCTGATCTGGTCAACATTTCGGCATCGGGCGACAACCGCATCATGCGCTTTGCGCTGCCCGATACCCTGGCGCGTTTCGTGGTCGAGAAAGGCTCGGTCACCCTTGACGGCGTCAGCCTGACGGTCAACGCCACCACCGATGATCATTTCGAGGTCAACCTGATCCCGCACACTCTGGCCGCCACCACCCTCGGACGGCTGGAATCGGGCGATCGCGTCAACCTGGAGGTCGATCTGCTGGCCCGCTATCTTGAACGGCTTATGAGGAGTTCCACAGCACAATGAGCTTTGATTCTATCGAGTCCATCCTGGCCGATATCCGCCAGGGCCGCATGGTGGTCATGCTTGACGACGAGGACCGCGAAAACGAAGGCGATCTGATCATGGCCGCGGCCATGGTCCGCCCCGAGGACATCAATTTCATGGCCCGCTACGGGCGTGGCTTGATCTGCCTGTCGCTGATGCCCGACCGCTGCCGCCAGCTTGGATTGCAGCTCATGGTGCGCGATACCGATCGCCATCACCAAACCAACTTCACCGTCTCGGTTGAGGCCGCCACCGGCGTGACCACCGGCATCTCCGCCTATGACCGCGCGCATACCATTCGCACGGCGGTCGCACCCGCGGCGCGGCCGGATGACCTGACCCAGCCGGGCCACGTTTTCCCGCTGATGGCGCAGCCCGGCGGGGTGCTGGCCCGCGCCGGCCACACCGAGGCCAGCCTCGATTTGGCCCTGCTGGCCGGACTGGAGCCGGCCGGCGTACTGGTCGAGATTCTCAATGAAGACGGCACCATGGCACGCCGCCCCGAGCTTGAGGTCTTTGCCCGTGATCACGGTCTCAAGATCGGCACGGTTGCCGACCTGATTCGCCACCGCATGAGCACCGAGCAGAACGTCGAGGCGGTCCATACCCAGACCGTCGGCACCGCCCACGGCGAGTTCGAGCTGCGCGTCTTTCGTGATCAGATCACGCGGCGCTTGCACTGGGTGATGATGCGCGGCGAAATCCGCGCCGATAAGGCCTTCCCGGTCCGCGTTCACGTGCCCGAACTGCTTGGCGACGTGATCGGCATTACCAACCCGGGCTTTGGTATGCCGCTTGATGCCGCGCTGGCCGACATCGCCCGCCGCGGCGAAGGTCTGGCGCTGGTGCTGGGCTATGATGAGGACGACGCTGACCGCCTGGCCGGGCTGCAGGGTGGCGGCACCGGTCCGGCCGGCGGCGACGCGGCTGCCCGCGAGCTGCGCAGCTACGGAATTGCTGCGCAGATTCTGGCCGAGCTGGGCATTCGTCGCATGCAGGTTTTTGGCGCACCCAAGCGCCTCCACGCGCTCGACGGTTTCGGGCTGGAGATTACCGAATATGTTGTGCCGGAAGGAGAGGGCTGAGCGCTGATGGACAGCAATAACTCATCCAGCAAATCGCTGCGCATCGCCATCGCCTGGGCGCGCTTCAACCCCGAAATCACCGAGCTGATGCTGACCGGCTGTCGCCAGGCCCTGCTCGATGCCGGCGTTGATGCCGATCAGATCGCGGTTTTCCCGGTGCCCGGTGCCTGGGAGCTGCCGCTGGCCTGCCGTGACCTGGTCGCCAGTGGCCGCTACGATGGCGTCATCGCGCTGGGGGCGGTGGTCAGAGGAGAAACGGCTCACTTTGATTTCATCTCGGCGGCCTGCGCCCGCGGTCTGCAGCAGGTCCAGCTCGAATCCGGGGTGCCGGTGGGATTTGGCGTGCTGACTCCGGAAAACCGCAGTCAGGCGGTAGAACGCGCCGATCCGACGCGCAAGAACAAAGGGCGCGAAGCGGCCCGGGCCGTGCTGGACATGATTGCGCTCAAGCGCCTGATCCAGGCATGAGCCGGCGTACGACCACAAGCCCCTTCGAGCCACGCCGGCGCGCCCGTCGACGTGCCCTGCAGGCGCTCTACCAGTGGCAGATCAACGACGATTCTGCAGCGGCCATTATCGAGCAGTTTCGCGAGGAGCAGGATTTCGACGGCGTCGATGAGCGCTATTTCGAAGTGCTGGTGCGCGAAGTGGTCGCCAATCGCGACCAACTGGATGCCGCCCTGGCGCCGCACATCAACCGTGCTGATGCCAGCCTGGACCAGATGGAGCGGGCCATCCTGCGCCTGGGTGCCGCCGAGCTGCGATTTCACCCTGAGACACCGTGGCGGGTGATCATCGACGAGGCCGTTGAGCTGGCCCATCGCTTTGGTGCCGAACAGGCTCACACCTTCGTCAATGGCGTACTCGACCGTCTCGGGCGCGAGCTGCGCAAAACCGAGCGCGACGCCGAAGCCAGGGATGGCTGAGTTCGAGCTGATCGAGCGCATTCGCGCCCGCGTGCGCGTCGATGACAGCGTACGTCTGGGCATCGGTGATGATGCCGCCGTACTGATCCCGACCCCGGGCTGCGAGCTGGTCGTCACCACCGACTCCCTGCTGATCGAACGTCACTTCACCCAGGCCTGGTCAGCGGCCGAGATCGGCTGGCTGTCCGCCCAGGCCAACCTGAGCGACTTGGCCGCCATGGGCGCCAGCCCGCGCTGGGCCTTGCTCGCGCTGAGTCTGCCTGATGCCGATGTCGACTGGCTGGACGGCTTTCTGGACGGTTTTCTTGAAGCCGCCCAAATGGCTTCGCTGAACCTGGTCGGCGGAAACCTGGCCCGCGGCCCCCTGAATATCGGCGTGCAGCTTATTGGTGAAGTACCCGCCGGCCAGGCGCTGACCCGCCGTGGTGCCCGCATTGGTGATCGAATTATCGTCAGCGGCACGCCCGGCGATGCCGCGGCTGCGCTCGCCCTGGGTGAATTGGCTGACGAGGCATTGCACCAGCGTCTGCGCCGTCCGCAGGCCCGGCTGGACGCCGGACTCGCCCTGCGCGGCCTGGCGCACGCCGCAATTGATATATCCGACGGCCTGATCGCCGATCTTGCCCACCTGCTCGATGCCGGGCAAGGTGCGGCGCTGGATTTTGATCGCCTGCCGGCTTCGGCCGCGCTGAACAAGGCTTTTCCGAAGCCACAGGAGCGCTGGCGTTTCCAGGCCGCCGGCGGCAGCGATTATGAACTGCTCGCGAGCGTGCCGCCGACGACTGATCTGGACAAGCTGTCGGCCCAGGCTGGGGTGGTCTTCACGGCAATCGGCGAAATCACCGACAGTGGACAGATCGAGTGTCGGTCCAGCCAGGCCGAGGTGCCGGCTGATCTGGCCTCGGGCTGGGATCATTTTGCCAATGACTGATCACCGCCATACCCGCCGAGTGGCGCTGGGTTCGCCGGACGGCTTCCTGGCGTTCGGCTTCGGCAGCGGTCTGGCGCCGCTGGCGCCGGGAACGGCCGGTTCGATCGCCGCTCTGCCGCTGGCGATACCGCTGGCGCTGCTGCCGCTGCCCTGGGCCTTGCTTGTGATCGCTGTGGCGTTTGTTTTCGGGATCTGGCTGTGCGAACGCGTTGGGCGGCGCCTTGCTGTGCACGATCATTCCGGCATCGTCTGGGATGAGTTTGTCGGCCTGTGGCTGGTCCTGGTGTGCATCCCCACCCACTGGGGCTGGTGGCTGGCCGGCTTTGCCCTGTTTCGCCTGTTCGATGCGGCCAAGCCCTGGCCAATCAGCTGGTTCGACCGACGCGTGCACGGCGGTTTCGGGGTAATGCTCGATGACCTGCTGGCCGCCGGCTTTGCCCTGGCAGTGCTGGGCTTGACCGGGCTGTTTCTGCCTTATTGACCCACCATCAATCCGATGCGGGGAGGGTGGTGGCTCAGGCGTTCTCGACTTCAAAGGCACCGGGTAGCCAGCGCAGTACGCCGTCTTTGCCGTCGATGCCGACCACGTCAAAGCGGCAGGCATGTTCCTGCCATTCGGGGTAGCTCATCAGAAAGTGTCGGGCGGCGCTGATCAGGCGCTGGCGTTTGCGCGCGTCAATGCTGGTGAAGCTGTCGACCTGTGCGCCGATGCCGCGCAGCCGCACCTCGATGAATGCCAGCACCTCGGTGTCGGCCGGGTTGGGGTCGAGCATGATCAGATCGATTTCACCGCTGCGGCAGCGGTAGTTGCGCTCGATCAGGCTCAGGCCGCGGGCGGCCAACCAGCGTTCGGCCCGGGCCTCGCCCAGCTCACCGCTGATTTGCTGCGGCATGGCTCGGGCCGGTTGCACTCTCCACCGGTCGAGCCAGGCCGCCGCGCAGCTCGATGACCGGCAGATCGCGGCTGAGAATATGACCGTCGGGCAGCGATAGATCACCCATCATGCCGGGCATGACCAGGCGAGGATCGGCGCGCATCATCTCCAGCCACGGCAACAGCGCGATGGCGTCGCGCCCCAGGGCGTGCAGGCGTGAGAGCGTGGGGTTGTTCATGCCGGTAAATAGCTGGTCCGCGCTTCGGCACACGGCGCCGGCGTCGGTGGCGTCGATGAACCAGGGCGGGATCGGCGTGGTCACGCCGTCAAGATCGTGATCGCGCGCTCGCTGCGGCGCACCGTCGAGAATATAGGAGGTGGCCATCAGGGTCAGGCCGGCGGCGTCGAAAAAATCAAGCTGCGGGACCAGCAGGCGACCGTCTGCGGCGCGTGAAGCCAGAAAGATCACGTCAATATCAGTGCGCGGCCGGGCCATCGCCTCGATCGGTTCACCGAGCACGCGGCTCAGGCGGTCAATACGCGCCTGGGCGTGATTGATGTCGAGCATGTCGCGCAGCAGGCTGGAGTGATCTGCGGTCTGCGGGTTGTAGGCGCGTTCAATCAGCACCTGGCCGCCGCCAACATTAAAGGCCTCGACAAAGGCCTCGGCCAGGCGCTCGCCCCAGCCGGTATCCTGTTTCAGAATCATTGCCCGCCGGTGGCCGCTGGCCAGCGCGTGAATGGCGGCCAGCTCGGCCTCGGCCTCCGGCGGCAGGGCCAGGGCAGCGATTTCGCCGCCGGTTTCGGCCAGTTGAGCTGGGTCGTCAGGCAAATTGAGCAGCAGCGTCGGGATCAGGCCGGCGCCGGGCAGGCTGGCCAGCAAGCTGGCCTTGTCGCGTTCAAGCGGACCAATGATGAATTCGCTGCCACTTTCGCGGGCATCGAACCAGGTGGCCACAACGGCGTCAGGGTCGGCGCCGGTGTAGCGAATATCCAGGCGCGGGCGAAGGTCGGGAGGCATGGCCAGCCAGCCGGCCATGACCCCGTCACGCAACGCCAGGCCAGGGTGCTGTAACGGGGTGTCGGGTCCGGGTACCAGCAGCGTGACTTCGGCCGGCAGGGGCCGGGTTTGGCGCCAGGCGGTAATCCATTCAGCGGCCTCGGTCGCGCTGTAGCCCGCTTGCGGCCAGCGCTGCTGCCAGGATTCCAGTGCCTGTTCGAGCTCGCGGTCGAACAGCAGGCGTTCGCGCGCGCTGATGACCAGATCCAGCCACGGCATCAGCAGCGCATCATCGCCAAACTCGTAAAGTACGCCTTCGAGCTCGGCGAGCGGGAACTCCAGCAGCAGGGCTAAAGCGAGTTCACCGTTGAAGTCCGGTTCATCAAGGGCTTCGCGGAGGGCCTGGGTCGCGCCGCGAACCGGATGTGAGTGAAGTGCTGCCAGAAGCGCTTCGAGTTCGGTGTGGCGCCCGGTCAGGGAACGGGGCAGTCTTTCGGCGGTGCTTGCCAGCAGCCAGCCGGCGTTGGCCAGATCGCCACGGCGCATGGCCAGTTCGGCCTGGGCCAAATCGAGCCGAATGCGCCCGATCTGGTCCAGCCGGGTTGTGTCGATTCGTCCCAGCGCCAGTTCGGCCTGCTCGAACTGTTCGGCCTTGAGCCAGGCTTCGGCGGCGCGGATCAGCAGCAGGTCGCGCTCGGCTGGGTGATCCTGGGCCAGCGCTTCCCAGTCAAGCGCCGCCTGCACGTAGTCGCCGCTTTCAAGCAGCCGCTCGATTTCGGTAAAGCGCAGGTCTTCGATTCCTGGACGGGTAACCGGCGAGGTCGGGGCACAGGCGGCCAGAACGGCGATCAGACAGGCAAGGGCAACGAATCGACTCATCATGCTTTGGATGATAAACCATCACCACCGGCCGGCGCTTGGCTCCTCAGCGCCCGAGCACGCGCAGCCACCACCAGAAGTTGACCAGGCCCATCAGCGCCCCGGCCACGTAGGTGAAGGCCGCGGCGGTCAGGATGCGGCGCGCCGCGGCGCGGTCATCTTCCCTGATGTAGCCACCTTTCTTCAGGATCGGCAGGGCGCGGCGAAAGCTGGCGTCGAGTTCGGTTGGCAGGGTGAACAGATGTACGACCACCCCGGAGGCCAGCGCGGCAACGGCCATCATCAGCAAAATCAGCCCGGCACGCGGCAAACGCAGGGCGAGCATGGCCACCGGGGCGAGGGCCAGCAGCACCACGCCCAGGCGTTGGAAACGCTGCATTATGCCGACCAGGCGAGTGCGCCAGATCAGCGGCCGGTAGCCATCGGCATGCTGAATGGCGTGGCCTACTTCGTGGGCGGCCACCGTAACTGCGGTCAGTGAAGCGCCGCGGTAATGCTCCCCTTTTAAGCCGATCTGACGTTCGGTCGGATCATAATGATCGGCGCCGGGCTCGCATTCGGCCACACCCACTGATTCCAGGCCGAGCCGGTCGAGCAGATGGCGGGCCAGCTCGGCACCGGTGCCCGGATAGCGGTCGTCCGGCTGCCGATGGCGGGCGAGAACTCGCTTCACCCACCACTGGGGCAGAAATACTACCGCGGCAATCATCAGCAGTAAAATCAGAATCGGCATACGGGAATGATAATTCAGGTTCGCTCCCGGGCCGCGTAGAATTGATCAGAGCTTCCAATGGGAATTGACATGTCTGCGAACGGCGCTTTGCCCGGTATTCTGTGGGTTGTCGCCAGCCCGATTGGCAATCTGGATGATCTGTCGCCCCGGGCCCTGGAGGTGTTCGTTTCGGTGGATGTGATTGCCGCCGAGGATACGCGGGTTACGGCGCGGCTGCTGTCTGGACAGGCCGTGGCGGCTCGGCGTGTGAGCCTGCATGAGCACAACGAAGAGCGGGTGGTCGGCAGTCTGATCGAAGTTCTGCAGTCCGGGCGCAGCATTGCATTGGTCAGCGATGCGGGCACGCCACTGATTTCCGATCCCGGCTATCGTCTGGTTTCTGCTGCTCATGACGCGGCAATTCCGGTGCGCACCGTGCCCGGCCCCTGCGCGGCCACGGCGGCGCTGTCGGTTGCCGGCCTGCCGACAGATCGTTTCCATTTCGAAGGCTTCCTTCCGGCCCGTTCAGCGGCACGAAAACGGCGCCTGGACCAGCTTGCCACGCATCGCGAAACGCTGGTGTTCTATGCCCCGGCCCGCGATTTGCCTGATTTGTTTGACGCCATGGCTGAAAGCTTCGGTCCTGAGCGCCGGGCGACTTTGGCCCGCGAGCTCACCAAGCGCCACGAAACGGTGCGCCGGGCCGGTCTGGCCAGCCTGGCTCAATGGACGCGCGGTGATCCCGATCAGCAGCTTGGCGAAGCGGTGGTGGTGGTGGCAGGCAGCGCGGCCAGTGACCCGGGAATTGAAATCCGCGCCCTGATCACGGAGCTGGCCCGCGAGCTGCCGCCCTCGCGCGCGGCCGGTGTGCTGGCGCGCCTGACCGGTCTCAGCCGCCGGCAGGCCTGGGAGCAGATTGAACAAAGCCGCAATCCAACGGCTTCGGACTGAGTCTCATCAGTCGTCCGGACGGCCTTTGTCAGCCAAGGCCCGGGTATAATTCATGGCATGAGTAAAATACCCTCCATGCGCCACCAGCGCGGCCGCATTTTCCTCATGATCGTGATTGCCATCGGTGCTCTGGCCGTCGGCCTGATGGTCTCGTCGACGCTGATGGATCGTACCCAGGAGCTGCGTACGGCCCGGGCCTTTCCCGAAGCCCGACCGATGCCCCGGTTCGAACTGACGACGACTGAGGGCGAGGCTCTGACCCGCGACAGCTTTCTGGATCAGTGGTCGCTGCTCTTTTTCGGCTTCACCAACTGCCCGGATATCTGCCCGGACACGCTCGCCCTGCTGTCTGCGGTGATGGATGATCTTGACACCACCGGTGCCTCGGCCAAGCCCCAGGTCGTTTTTGTTTCGGTTGATCCGGAACGCGATGATCGCGCTGCCCTGGCCGATTACGTCGGCTGGTTCAACGACGACTTTATTGGTGCCAGCGGCAGCGATGAAAGCCTGCAGGCGTTGACCCGTGATCTGGGGCTGATCTACTTTCTAGGCGAGCCCGACGAAGATTCCGGCTTTTACAGCGTCGACCACTCCGCTTCGGTATTGATCATCGATCCCGAAGCCCGCGTCTTCGGCCGCTTCGCGCCGCCGCTGGACCGCCAGGGAATTGTTGCCGATCTGTTTGCCCTGAGCCGATGAGCGTAACGCCGGCGGCGCGCCTGAAGACCGCGGTTCAATACCTGCTGCCGCAAAAGTTTTTGACAGCGGTCGCCTGGCGACTGTCAAGCTGCCGGGCGCGCTGGTTCAGCCAGCCTTTTATCCGCGTTTTCGTGCGCCTGTTCAAGGTCAACCTGGCCGAAGCCGAACGGAGTGATCCGGCCGCATACCGCTGCTTCAACGACTTTTTCACCCGCACACTGGCCCCCGGCGCCCGGCCGTTGGCCGAGGAGCGCCATCTTTTGCTATCCCCGGCCGACGGCACCATCAGGTACTCGACCGGCAGACCCGGACGGGAGAACGCTCCCGCGGTCGCGGAGCCACCGAAGGCCCCCACCAGGCCGGGTAACAGGGCCGCCGCAACGGCGGCCACCGTGCCGCCCGACGAGCCGCCCGGCGACCGCGTGACGTCCCAGGGATTACGCACCGGTCCGAAATAACTGGTCTCGCTCGACGAGCCCATCGCGAACTCGTCCATGTTGGTCTTGCCGAGCATCACCGCGCCGGCCGCTTTCAGCTTCGCGACGACCGTGGCGTCGTAAGGCGAGATGAAGTTCTCCAGCATCCGCGAGCCGCAGGTAGTGCGCACGCCTTCCGTGCAGAACAGGTCCTTGATCCCCAGCGGCGCGCCTTCCAGCGCCCCGCCCTCGCCTTTCGCCAGCCGCGCGTCGGCGGCGCGGGCCATCTCCAGCGCCTTGTCGGGCGTCTGCACGACATAGG
>CALEIM010000012.1 GCA_937876395.1 uncultured Wenzhouxiangella sp.
TGGCTCAACAGCACTTCAACAGCTTCAGCGACCGCTTTGCTGACTGGCCCGTCAAGGTCGAGGTCATGTCGCGTTTCAAGTCCGCCAAGGAAGTGAAATCCGCCGTGGCCGAACTGTGCGAAGGCAAGGTCGACATCATGATTGGCACGCACAAGCTGCTCCAGGACGACATCAGATTCAAGGATCTGGGTCTGGTGATCATCGACGAGGAACACCGCTTCGGAGTTCGCCACAAGGAGCGCCTCAAGCAGTTGCGTCTGGACGTCGACGTATTGACGCTGACAGCGACTCCGATCCCGCGTACACTGCACCTGTCATTGGCCGGCATGCGCGACATGACGGTGATCGAGACGGCGCCGCGCGACCGATCGCCGATCCTGACCTTCGTCGAGCCGTGGGACGACGGGCTGATCGAGGAGGCGATGGCACGCGAACTGGACCGCGGCGGGCAGGTGTTTGTGGTCCACAACCGGATCGAGACGATCGAGACCATCGCCGAGCGGATCAGGGCACTGGCTCCCCGGGCCCGCGTCGCAGTGGGGCATGGCCAGATGAATGCCGACAAGCTCGAAGAGGTGATGCAGGAATTCGTGGTGGGCAAGGTGGACATCCTGGTCTCGACCATGATCGTGGAGTCGGGTCTGGACGTGCCCAACGCCAACACAATGATCGTGCACGACGCCCACCGGTTCGGACTGGCCCAACTCTATCAGTTGCGCGGAAGAGTCGGCAGGAGTCATCGCCGAGCCTACTGCTATCTCCTGGTCCCGGACACGATTGACGAGGCTGCCGAGGAACGACTCAAGGTGCTGGAGCATCATACCGATCTGGGAGCGGGCTACCGGATCGCGCTGCGGGATCTGGAGCTGCGAGGTGCGGGGAATTTGTTGGGGTCAGAACAGTCTGGCCACGCTCAGGCCGTGGGATTCGATCTCTACATGCGCTGGCTGGAGGAAACGGTCACGGCGTTGCGCGGGGACGGCAAACGACTGGAGGCGCCTGCACCGCCGGATGTCCATTTTGACCAGCCGACGCGCTTCCCGGACGACTACGTGGTCGATGACGGGACCAAGCTGGAACTGTATCGCCGACTGGCGCGAGCCGCCGGTCCGGGTGACATTGATGACCTGCGGGATGCCATCGAGGGCGGCTACAGTCGCCAACTAGGGTTTCCCCGGGGTTTTCGGCGGCGCCTCCAGGAAGTAGTAGTAGGGCGGCGTATGTCCCCGGCCTGCAGGAGCGCTCCATGCACACTGTCACCTCACCCCTCCACCCGACGGCACCCGTGGGCGATCACTTGCCCACGGAGAACGCCGGTCCGGTCTCCGATCCTGCTCCGGTTGAGCCTCTCTTCACCAATGCCGACGATCAAGGGGTTGACCCGGTTGGAGACGTGAGGCGGGTGGAGGTGGCCGAGGATCCCGACGCATCTCCGGAACAGGTCGCCGCCTACGTCAAATACGAGGGCGTGGACAGCCACAGGGGGCGTCTCGCGTTCGTTGAGGCGCTCCAGACGCACGGGGACGACCCGGAATGGCTCGCGGAGTTCTACACCGCGCTGGGGCCGGAGGCGACGTCGGACCTGATCGCCCAGGCCACCGATCCGCGCAGCTACCAGATCGCCGGTTCGGGCGGTTCCCCAGAGTACGCCCAGGCGCAGACGCAGGCGGTGCTCGACTCCCTGCAGACGCTGCATGACGCGGGGTACCTGGACCAGCAGACGCTGGACGTCATGCTGGGTGGGCTCCACGGTGATGCCATCGTCTATGCGTCAACGGAAATCTTTGCCAACGCCGACCCGGGGTTGCAGGAGCTGTTTTTCAACTACGCTGCGCGATCGGACAACCCCGACTGGAACGCCGGCGCACTCCACGTACTCAATACGATGCACCCGGACAAGCAGCAGGCGCTCCTGACGGACCTGGGCGACGGACTGGACGGTTTTATCGCGAGCGCGATGGCAGGGGAGCGTGACGTCCCCTTGTTCGTGGATGCCGTCCGGTTGGGCAATGCCGCCCCAATGGCATTCGATGACGGCCTGCTCGAGCCCATGACCTATGGTGGGATCGCAACCCTGCTGGATACGGCCAACGGGGTGACCGTCTACTCCCACGCCCGGACCGTGGTGCCGCACTTCGACAGCGGACTCCAGGTTGATCTGTTCTCCGCCGTGAACGGCGCGCTCGAGAACGAGACGGTGTTTGCCAGGTTCATCGACAACCCCGCCTTCAAGGACGAGCTGTCGATCCTTTTCATCAACAACACCGATGAGCTTCTCCGTACCTATGCCCCCGACGGCGCCTTCCAGCCGGGGACCATCGACGGCTTGGTGAAGTTCTTCGAGATCACCCTGTTTACGCCCAATGCGGGCTCCCAACGCGAGCCGCTGATGGAGCACGTTGTGCTCACGATGGGAGACGTGGGTGATGCCTCGGCCGCCCCGCCGCTGTCGCAGGCGGAATATGAGGAGCTTCATGGCGGCTGGTCCCAGTTCGACCATGTGGAGGTGATGGGCGGGCTGCAGGCGATGCGCGGGCGTCTCAAGGAGGATGAAGGCATCAATGTGATCGAGCTGGTCGTCGAAGCTGGCAAGTCATACTACATCGGTGCCCGCGCCAACCGCCTGGATCGCCGCGCTCCGTACGCGCCGATTCTCTATCGGGTTGAAGACAGCGAATGAGCCCGACGCCAGCATCCCGACCAGGTTATGCCTGGGGCGGTCCGGCAGCCAGCGGCCTGATTCGGGTCGAGCCCGAGGACTTCGCAGTCAGCGAGGTCCTCGGGCATGAGCCCGATGGTGAAGGCGAACATCTGTGGCTGTGGGTTGCCAAGCGTGAGCGCAACAGCGTGGACGTGGCCGCCGACCTGGCCCGCGCGGCCGGCGTGTCGGTGCGCCAGGTCGGCTTTGCCGGCCTCAAGGACCGCAACGCCTTGACCCGGCAATATTTTTCCATCCACCTGCCCGGAAGTGAGACCCCCGACTGGAACCGCTGGTCCATCGACGGAGTTCGTATCGAGTCGGCCAGGCGCGCCCTGCGCAAAATCAAACGCGGTCGATTGCGCGGCAACCGATTTACCCTCGTTGTGCGCGAGCTTGGGGGTGATATGTCGGCCCTTGAACAGAGGCTGATTCAGGTCCGCGAGCACGGCGTGCCCAACGGCTTCGGCGAGCAGCGCTTTGGTAACAACAACATCGCCCGGGCGCATGCCCTGTTTCGCGGCGAGCTGCGCCGCAGTCCGTCAAAGAGCAAGCGCGGTTTTTACCTGTCAGCAGCGCGCAGCCTGGTGTTCAATCACGTTCTGGGCGAACGCATCCAGCGCGGTGACTGGAACCGCCTGATCGACGGCGACCTGGCCGTGCTCGATGGCAGCCGGTCCTTTTTTGATGCCGACGCGGCCGACGCCGACCAGCAGCGTCGCGTGGCCGAACTGGATATCCATCCCAGCGGACCGCTGGCCGGACAGGGCGGCAGCCCGGCCAAGGGTGAAGCCGGTGAAATCGAAAACCGTCAGTTCGAAGCCCATCGCGAACTGGTCGATGGTCTGGCCAAATTCGGCATGCGGCAGGAACGTCGCGCGCTGAGAATGCGCGTTATCGACCTGGCGTGGCGCTTCCCCGACCTGCGTACGCTCGAACTGGAGTTCTCCCTCGGCACCGGCAGCTACGCCACCTCGGTACTGCGCGAGCTGATTGATTACCAGAGCGGCCAGTAAAAATACGCAGCCGCCGCCGCAGCGCCTGCCGTTCCAACACCGATAACCACCCACTGCCAGGCCCGGCTGCCGCGGGGTTCGGTCTGCTTCAGAACACTGGGCGGGCGCAGGCCCGGGGCCTGGAGCACGAAGCGCTGTTCGCCGAGACGAAGCTCGTCGCCGGAATTCAGCGCCTGGCGCTCGACTGGTTCGCCGTTGACCCAGGCCGGCCCGGTGGATTCCAGGGTCAAGGTCTGGCCGTCAAACAGGATTCGTGCGTGAGCTGCTTTCAGGCCCTCGATGCAAATCCCGGCCTGTTTTGATGAACCGATGCTGGTGTCTTCGTGCAGCGCGAAGCGCCGGCCAGTGATGGGCCCTGAGGCGGCCTTCAGGCTGAACTGCATCGGGCGTTCCTTCAGACCTTGTCCAGTGCGATCGACAGGTCTTCGATCAGATCATCAACGTCCTCGATGCCCACCGACAGCCGGATCAGGGTGTCGGTGATGCCGAGCTCATCACGCCGCTCCCTGGGCACCGAGCCATGCGTCATGATCGCCGGGTGGTTGACCAGCGACTCAACGCCGCCCAGCGATTCGGCCAGGGCAAACAGGCGGGTGTTTTCCAGCAGCCGGCGGGCGCGCTCAAGATCGCCGCCGATATCAAAGCTCACCATGCCGCCAAAGCCCGACATCTGTTTCTCGGCCAGGGCTTTTTGCGGATGGCTGTCGAGACCCGGATAAATGACCTTCTCAACCTTGGGGTGTCCAGTTAGCCATTCAGCAATGCGCCCGGCGTTTTCGCAGTGCGCGGCCATGCGCAGGGCGAGGGTCTTGACGCCGCGCATGACCAGAAAGGAGTCAAACGGACCCTGGACGGCGCCGGCGGAGTTCTGCAAAAAGCCGATGGATTCAGCCAGCTCGTCGTCTTTGACCACCAGCGCGCCGCCGACCATGTCGGAATGGCCGTTGAGATACTTGGTTACCGAGTGCAGCACGATATCGGCCCCCAGCTCCAGTGGACGCTGCAGCATCGGCGTGGCAAAGGTGTTGTCGACCACCAGCAGCGCACCGCTGTCGCGGGCCAGCTCGGCCATGGCGGCAATATCCACCAGTTCGAGCATTGGATTGGTCGGGGTTTCGACCCAGATGATCTTCGTTTTTTCGGTGACGGCGGCGCGGGCGGCGTCCAGGTCGGCCAGGTCGGCAAAGCTGAACCTCAGCCCGGCCGAGCGGCGACGCACGCGCTCAAACAGGCGCCAGGTGCCGCCGTAAAGGTCGTGCATGGCCAGCACATGGTCACCGGGTTCCAGCAGGTGCATCAGGGTGTCGGTAGCGGCCATGCCCGAGCCAAAGGCAAAGCCGTGACGGCCGCTTTCCAGATCAGCAATGCACGCCTCCCAAGCCTTGCGCGTCGGATTATGGGTGCGCGAGTACTCAAAACCCTGATGCACGCCAGGGCTTTGCTGGACGTAGGTGGACGTCTGGTAAATCGGGGTCATGATCGCCCCGTTCGAAGGGTCCGGCGCCTGGCCGGCATGAATGACGCGGGTCGAAAGTTTGTTGGACATGAGTGGTTGCTTTATCGGGTAAATGTCTAGCTTGAGGATGTGAGTTGAACGATTGCCGAATTATCCCATTTTCCAGAAAGTCTTGCTTGAGTGCCAGACGGGTTCTGGAACTCTTTGCATGAACCCCAACGTTGCGTATGATAGGGGGCTAACATGATCTTGCGAGACTTGACAGGATCAACAAGATGGGCGCCATGTCATGAACAGAACTACCTTTTTATCAATCGTTACTGGAGTTCTTGCAGGAATTTTCCTTCCCCCATTAGCTGCTGCCGAGTCTGGTCCTTGGGTACCGCCATGCAAGGACTGCCCGCAGTATACAAGGCCACCTTACCCGCACACCGGAAGCTGGTATAACCCGCTTCGGTCCGGGACAGGTATCAATATAGATGTCCAAAACGGCACCATGGTGGCGATGTATTACGGTTATCGTGAGGACGGTACATCAATCTGGCTGCTGACTAGCGGTGATTTGCAGCCTTCCGACGCAGATGATGTCTACTGGGAGTTGAAGGCTGACCTGCTGGAGGTTGGTGGTGGCTTCCCTGTTGGAACCGAGCTGGCTGACGGATCGCACCATGATCTGGATGTAATGGTTGCGGGTGAAATTCATATTGAGATCATGCAGCGCAACCTGTTGCGCTTTAGCGTTAACGGTGGCCCGATCGAACGCATGGTGCCAATGGTTTTTGGCAGTCATACCAGCAATTATTTCCCGGAACTCAGCGACTATCGGTTGCCCAACTTCGAGGAGGGCAGGGAGCTGGATGTGGGTAGTGATCAGCCGGTGACCCCCTGGATGCTCGTTGAGATGAATCCCGATGGTGAAAGTCGCTGGGGATACGCTTATTCCAGCCGATATCCCCACTGGGGCAGTGCGCACTTCTCAAGCTTCTATGGGTTCATGGGCTATAGCTTTTGGTTCTATGACGCCGTTCCACATATTGCCGAGAGCGCTCATGTCACCTGTGGTCCTATCGATAAACTGGCTGTCGTTTATCCAAGGGCCATGGCTGGGCATGAAGGGAATGAACCGTTGTGCATTGCCTGGACTTTTGTGCCGGTCCCTGGTGAGTGGAGGACTTATTTCATGCCGTTGGGCAATTTTGGCGACCGCCGTTTTACGGCCGTTTCCGAGGACGGATGGGTGCTGGAAGCTTATCGCTTGTCGTATGACTGAGCAGGCCCTTCGGGTTCAGTGAACCAGTGCGCAGCGGACATGTGTACCGATCGTTTCGCTGCCTGGTGGGGTGGTGAGCCAATCGGTCGTCGAGAAAGGCTGAGAAGGCTGAGGTGGTCACTGATTGCCGTTCTGGTGTATATTCAGGATGTTCAGGTGGCGGGAGCTTGCCGTCTGGCGCCTTCATGTTCACAAAATATAGGGAGAACTTTATGGAAATGATTGGCAAAATTGCCTTTATCGTCGGCCTGCTGATTGCCGTTCTTGGCGGGTTTGGTCTGACTCAGGACTGGTTCCCCTGGGTGCTGGCCGTTCTCGGCCTGATCGTCGGCTTTCTCAATGTCGGTGAGCATGAGGCCAGGACCTTCCTGCTGGCCGCCATCGGCCTGCTGCTGTCGGCCACGGCCATTCAGGCCGTTCCGTTCATCGGTGAGGTGGGCACACGCATCATGTCTTATTTGGCGATGTTCATCGCCCCGGCAGTGCTGGTTGTGGCACTGCGTACGCTGTTCGGCACGGCGCGCTCAGCCTGAACCTGCCGCATGCTCCCGCCTCCGTAATCGGAGGCGGGAATGGCGTTTTACCCCAACGTTGCATAAATTTTCGGGCCGGAATCGCTACACAGCCCGGTATAGCAGCATTTCGGGGGTCTGTACTCACGTTGTCAATCCTCACGTAGGGTGAACCTACGCTCTGGTTGCCAACACTCCGTGCAGCCCCCGGAAATACTACTCTCCAGGCTTCTGGCTCCGAAAATTTATGCAACGTTGGGGTTTACTACCCCTTATCGGTCAGCTCGTCGACGCAGGTAGTTGAGAAGATCAACCCGGGTAATCAGACCCATGAAGGCCTCGCCGTCAAGAACGATGGCGACCAGGTCGCGGTTGAAAATCGGCAGCAGGGCGTCGACCGGGTCGTTGATCTGAACTGATTCCAGCTTGCGGACCATGGCGCTGGACACCGGTTCGGCAAAGCGCTCTTCGCGGTCGTAGACGGCCATCAGCAAGTCGGATTCATCGATGATACCGACGATGCGCTTGCCGTCAATCACCGGCAGCTGGGACACGTCGTAGAGTTTCATGCGCTTGTAGGCGTTGGACAGCGGCTCATTGGGGCCGACTGTGATTGCGTCTCGCGTCGCCGCCGGGCGGGCGATCAGGTCACGCAGATCGCCGTGTTCGGCGGTATCCAGAAA
The DNA here is from genome assembly GCA_937876395.1 of uncultured Wenzhouxiangella sp. GTDB lineage: Bacteria > Pseudomonadota > Gammaproteobacteria > Xanthomonadales > Wenzhouxiangellaceae > Wenzhouxiangella. Next base: position 7,636 of record CALEIM010000012.1, read on the forward strand.
ACCCTGCTCGCGCATCCAGGTGTCGTTGTACATCTTCGACAGGTACTTGTTGCCGGTATCAGGGAGGAAGCTCAGAACCTTCTTCGGCGTTTTCTGTTCGCGGCAGTAGCGCAAGGCAGCGGCCAGCAGGGTGCCGGTCGAGGAGCCGCCCAGCAGTCCTTCCTTTTCCAGCAGCTCGCGGGCGGCGTGGAAGCTGTCATGGTCTGAAATCGCGTAGGCTTTGCTGACCCGTGAAAAATCGCTGATCGACGGCAGAAAATCCTCACCTATACCCTCAACCAGCCAGCCGCCGGCATCGTCACGGACTTTGCCCGTGGCAATGTAGTCGGCCAGAATCGAGCCTTCCGGATCGGCCAGCACCAGTTCAAGATCGGGCGCGGCCGTGGCGAAATAGCGCGACAGGCCGGTGATCGTGCCGCTGGAGCCGACGCCGACGACGACGGCGTCCAGACCGTCGCTCATCTGGGCCAGAATCTCCGGACCGGTGCTTTCCTCATGCGCTTTAGGGTTGTCTGGATTGCCGAACTGGTTGATGAAATAACTGTTGTCTGATTCTTCGGCCAGCCGGGCGGCCAGGTCCTGGTAGTACTCGGGATGCCCCTTGCCGACGTCCGAGCGGGTCAGGACGACTTCAGCACCCATCGCTTTGAGATTGGAAATCTTCTCGCGACTCATCTTGTCGGGAATGACCAGCACCAGGCGATAGCCCTTCTGGGCGGCAACCAGCGCCAGGCCCAGGCCGGTGTTGCCGGCGGTGCCCTCGAAGATGGTCGCACCCGGCTTGAGCTCGCCGCGCTGTTCGGCCGCTTCGATCATTTTCAGGGCGATGCGGTCCTTGATTGAGCCGGCCGGGTTCTGACTTTCGAGTTTCAGGTACAGCTCGCAGGGGCCGGTGTCGAGCTTGTTGACGCGCACGATTGGCGTGTTGCCGATCAGTTCAAGAGTGTTGCCGTAGACGCTCATCGAGAATAAAACCATTGATGCAGATGCCAGCCCGCCACGATAGCCGATCCGGACGTAGGTGGGCAAGCGGTAACAGTGTCCTGAAAAGCACAGCGCCCGGTCGTCGACCGGGCGCCCATGCTTTGAAATACGGGTGGCGGCCCTCAGGCGGCCTGGCTCTGTTCCATTATTCGGGTCAGTTTGTCTTTGGCAAACAGCTTTTCACGCTTGAGCTGATTGAGTGCGAGATTTTCCATCGGAGCGGTTCCATACTCGGCCGCAAGTACCCTTTTTTCAAGCTGCTGGTGGCGATTGTAGAGGCGGCGGAACTCCTCGTTGCTCTTGAGCATGACTTCCATCTGTTCCTTCCGGTTTTCGAACATGAGCAGACTCCTTGTCCTACGGGTTTTTCAGTGGTCGGCGCCTTTTCTCAAGGCGCAAAAAACAACGGGCCGCACTGAGGCGGCCCGTTGGGGAGCGGGTGATTTGGCTGCGGCACCGCAGAGGCTCCGGCTGTAGAACCGGTTCCACGGCGCTGTGTGTGCGTCGAGCGGATCGCTCGATGAACTTGCCATGCTGTCAGTTATAGCGCTTATCCTCGTTCAGTACAAGGGCGGAGGAGAAATGGCTCAGGTCGGCGGGTCAGCCGTTGAGCAAGATCACGTCGACGCGGCGATTCTGGCTGCGGCCTTCAGTTGTTTCATTGCTGGCTATCGGGAAGTCCGGCCCCATGCCAACCGCCTGGATGCGCTCGGAACTGATGCCCTTTTCCACCAGGGCGTCGCGCACGGATTCGGCGCGCAGGCGCGAGATGCGCATATTGGCGGACGTTGAGCCGGTCGAGTCGGTATGGCCCTCGATGCGAATGCGCTTGTCAGGTTCGGAAGCCATCAGCTCGACGACGTCATCCAGACCGACGCGCGCACCGGCTTGAAGGTGGGTCTCGCCGGTGGCGAACAGCACATCACCGAGCGTGACCACCACGCCGCGGTCGGTTTCGCGCAGTTCGAGGTAGTCAAGCCGGCGGCGCAGTGACTCGGCGGTTTCACTGGCCAGTTCGGCTTCGCGCCGGGCCAGTTCGATCTCGCTGGCCTGGGCCTCGGCCAGACGACGGGCGGCCTGGGCCTCTTCACGCGCTTCACCCTCGCGGCGGGCGGCTTCCTCGCGCAGTTCCTCGGCGGTCATGGCTTCAAGACGGCTGCGCTCGACTTGTTCCTGGGCCGCCTGGCTCTGACGCCAGGCCGTTTCAGCTTCGCTGCGGGCGCGTTCTACTTCCAGCCGGCTGGCGCGCAGCAAAAGCTGGGTGCGTTCGCTGTTGACCGCTTCGATCTCGTCCAGCGCCTGGGCGCGAAAGGCCTCGGCCCGGGCAATCTCCAGACGTTTGCTGGCCAGGTGGATGCGATGCCCCAACTCCGCTTCGGACAGACCCTCGGCGCCGGCGGCGCGCACCGCGCGCTCAGCATCGGCCAGGGCCAGAGGTGCGCGGTCGGAAAGCGGCCGGTCGCTGCGAAATTCCTGCAGGTCGCTGCGCAGATTGCGCAGATCGGCATTCTCGCGGGGCGGCTGAACGGCGCAGGCGCTGAGCAGTATCAGCAGGGCGAGAAAAATGAGGAGCTGTGTCTTGTTCATCAGCGCAGGATGTCCTGGCCGAACACTTCGCCGAGATCGGAGCGAATCTGTTCGAGTTCACGCTGCTTTTGCTGCAGCTCGGCCCGAGCCAGGGCGGCGCGGGTGCGGGCGAAGGCAAGCTGGGCTTCCAGTTCGGCCTGTTCGGCCAGACGGCGGGCGTCGTCTTCGCGTTCGTTTTCGAGCGCTATTTCGGCCGAGCGCAGGCGTTCGTTGGCAAAGCGCAACTCGAGCGGGGCGTATTCGCGGGCTTCGGCGGCTTCGGCTTGGGCTATGGCCTGACGGGCATTGTCGAGCATGCGCGGGTCGGGCGGCGTGGTGGCGCAGGCGGCGATCAGCAGCACTATGGCGGCTGCCAGGGCGGCCTGGACTGATTGTAATTTCTTGTTATTCACGTGGCGTCGGGCTCGGTAATCGCTTGGGAAGCCCTTACTGGGCGTCGGGCTGGTTTTCAGGCATGGCATCACGCACAGCGGGCAGTGATTCGAGTGCTGCACAGATGCGACGAATCGTCGGCATGGAGCTCAAGTCACAGCTGAATCTATCCGCATTATAGACCTGTGGCAACAGACAGCAATCGGCCATGCCGGGTTCATCGCCGTGGCAGTAGCGGCCGGTCAGCGGGTTGTCGAGCAGACGCTCGACGGCGGCCAGGCCGGCCTCGGTCCAGTGGCGATACCAGGCCAGCCGGGCCTGGTCGTCCAGGCCGGCGGTGGAGGTCAGGTATTTCAGCACTCTGAGATTGTTCAGCGGGTGGATGTCGCAGGCAATCGCATGCGCCATGGCGCGCACTCGCGCCCGGCCGGCGCTGTCAGCCGGCAGCAGGGGCGGGGCGGGGTGGCGCTCTTCCAGATACTCCAGCATGGCCAGCGACTGGGTGATGACGGTGTCACCGTCGACCAGGGTGGGTACGAGCTGCTGTGGGTTGAGCGCCGTGTAGTCCGGCGTAAACTGCTGGCCGCCGTCGTGGACCAGGTGAACGGGCTCAAGCCGGTAGTCCAGGCTCTTGAAATTGAGCGCCATGCGCACCCGGTAGCTGGCCGAGGAGCGCCAGTACGAATACAGCGCCAGGCCGGAATCCGCATTCGGCAGGCGGGTCGAATCGATCATGAACGGCGCTGGTACTGGACGACCTGCTGTTCGATGGCACCGAAGATGGAATCGCCGCTGGCGGACTTCATTTCGACGCGGACCATGTCACCAAACTGCAGAAACGGCGTTTCGGGCTGACCGTTGGCGATGATTTCAAGCATGCGTTTTTCGGCCAGGCAGGAGGCTCCGCGGCCCGTGTCCTGATTGGCAACGGTGCCCGAGCCGATCAGCGTGCCGGCACCCAGCGGACGGCTTTTGGCCGCGTGGGCGATCAGCTCGGCAAAGCTGAACTGCATGTCCTCGCCGGCCTCGGGCTGGCCGAACAATTCGCCGTTCAGATGAGTCAGCAGCGGCAGCTTGAGTTTGCTGTCTTGCCAGGCGTCACCGAGCTCATCGGGAGTCACGACCACCGGTGCCAGCGCCGAGCGCGGCTTGGACTGCAGAAAGCCGAAGCCCTTGGCCAGTTCGCCGGGAATCAGGTTTCTGAGCGAAACATCGTTGAGGATGGTGACGAGCTGGATATGCTCGGCGCACTCTTCGGCCGGGGTGCCCATCGGTACATCATCGGTAATGACGCCAATTTCGGATTCGAAATCGATGCCCCACTCGGTGCTGGCCATGGTGATCGGCTCAAGCGGTGCGAGAAACCCGTCGGAGACGGCCTGGTACATCAGCGGGTCGGTAAAAAAGCTTTCCGGAACTTCGGCACCGCGGGCCTTGCGTACGCGCTCGACGTGCGGCAGATAAGCCGAGCCATCGCAGAACTGAAAGCAGCGCGGCAGCGGCGCGGCCAGGGAGTGAATATCCAGCCTGAAGCTGCCTTCGGCCGTGCCGGCCATCAGCTCGTCAAACAGACTGGCCAGGCGCGGTGCTGCGGTGTCCCAGCTATCGAGCGCAGCCTGCAGCGTCGGTGCAATGTCGGTGGCCACAACGGCATGGCTGAGGTCGCGGCTGACGACGATCAGGGTGCCGTCCCGACCGCCTTCCTTGAGGGTTGCCAGTTTCATGATTTCAGGGTTTCCAGCTATTGACGTATTCGGTCCACTCGATTTTCTCGGCATCGGCTGTGACGTCGAGAGCGTCGCGGGTATCGAGCATGACAGCGACTTCTTCGGTGGCGTTCGTTTTCGGCGTGAAGGCGTTGTTCATGGCCTTGGGATGCGGGCCATGAGTGAAACCGCAGGGGTGGTGGGTGATCATGCCCGCCTCGATGTTGTCGCGCGAGAAGAAATCGCCGGCGTGATAGAACAGCACCTCGTCGAAGTCGTCATTGTTGTGAAAAAACGGCACCTTGAGTGCATCCTCGCTGGATTCAAACGGGCGCGGCGTAAAGGTGCAGACAACGAAGCGGTTGGCGATGAAGGTAGTGTGCGCCGAAGGCGGCAGATGATAGCGGTGGCTCATCAGCGGGCGGATGTCGCGCCAGTTGATGCGCACCGGCATCAGATCGCCTTTCCAGCCCACCGCGTCGAGCGGATTGAATGGGAAGATGACGGTCGAGATCTGCTGGCGGCGCTTGATTCGGACCTGCCATTCATCCTCGCCCTGCTGAGCCAGAAAGGCCTCGTTGATCTGCGGGGTGTCGAGCATGGCCGGGTCGAAAATGGCGTGCGGGCCGACCAGGCCCTTGTCGGGCAGCATGTAGCTGGAGTTGGTCGCTTCGATGAGCAGCATTTCCACCGGGCCATCGGATTCGATGCGCCACATGGTGCCGCGCGGCAGCATGATGTAGTCGCCGTCACGGAAGGGCAGATGGCCGAAGTCGCAGAACAGATCGCCCGAGCCGTTGTGGATGAACAGCAGTTCATCGCCGTCGCCGTTGCGCACCAGGTGGTCCATGCGTCCGCTGGAGTGCCAGTAGCGCATGCGGCAGTGCGCGTTGGAAAGTAATTCCGAAGCCTGCCAGGGTGAGGCCAGGCCATGATCCAGCTTGCGGGTATTGAATGCGCGCGGCTGCAGCGGGCCTTCGAAATCGTTCCAGCTGGTGGGCATATGGCGGTGATAGAAGTGCGTGGCCGGGCCGAAGAAGCCCTCCTTGCCCATCTCGCGCTCGTAAGTCCCTTCGGGCAGGTTGACGTGCGCCTGGCGGCTGGCCTTGCCTTCAATCTTGGAATGAGAAATCCATTTCTTCATCTTTGTCTCCGCTCGGTGTGGGAGCGTTGTCTGGTCTCGGTATGGAAACCACGAAGTTCACGAAGATCCATGAATTGAAAAAGTCTCATTGCTGGTTTTCCTCGCGATCTTCGTGTCCTTCGTGGTTGGATATCCGTCCCTCAAAGCACCCCGCGCTTTTCCTGGTCGCGTTCGATGGCCTCGAACAGAGCCTGGAAGTTGCCGTCACCAAAGCCGTCGTTGCCCTTGCGCTGAATCACCTCGAAGAAGATCGGGCCGATATTGGTCTGGGTGAAGATCTGCAAGAGCTGCAGATTGGGGTTGTCGGATTCGGCGTCGATCAGGATCTTGTTCTTGCGCATACGTTCGACGTCTTCACCATGGTTGGGGATGCGTTCGTCGATGACGTCGAAGTAAGTGTCGGGCGTGTCGAGAAACTCGATGCCGTTGGCGCGCAGAGCTTCGACGGTTTCGTACATGTTATCGGTGTAGAGCGCGATGTGCTGAACGCCTTCGCCCTGGTATTCATTCAGATACTCGTTGATCTGGCTTTTGGAATCGCTCGATTCGTTGATCGGAATGGCAATCCTGGCATTGGGGCCCATCATCGCCTGCGAGCGCAGGCCGGTGGCCTTGCCCTTGATGTCGAAGTACTTGCGCTCGTAGAAACTGAACAGCTTGGTGTAGAACTCCGACCACTGCCCCATGTTGCCTTCGTAGACGTTGTGGGTGAGATGGTCGATGAAGTTCATGCCCACGCCCCGGGGATGGCGCTCAACGCCGGGCTCGAAGTCGAAGTGGCGGTCCAGATCGGACTCGCTGCCGGTCAGATACAGCACCGAGCCGCCGATGCCCTCGATGCGCGGCACGTCGATAGGCAGGGTATCGGCCTTGTTGGCGAAGTCCTTTGCGCCGTTGGCGAGCACGCTCTTGTGAGCGGCGGCCGGGTCGTCGACGCGCAGGGCAAAGCCGGTGCAGCACGGCCCGTGGGCGGCGGCGAACTCGCTGGCGAAGGAATCTTTCGTTTCGTTGACCAGGAAGTTCATCCCGCCCTGGCTGTAGAGCGTGACCGGCTGCGTCTTGTGGCGGCCCACGGCGGTGAAGCCGAGCTTCTGAAACAGATCGTGCAGTAGCGCCGGATCCGGTGCGGCATATTCGATGAATTCAAACTGCTCGACACCGAGCGGATTGGGGCGGGACTGCGTCATGATGCTAACTCCTTGAGAAATCGGGATTGACAATCCGAAGAAACGCGCCGGTGCGCTGACGCCCGGCGGCGGACTTGCCGAACAGTTACGATATTAGTTACATTTGCAACTGTTTTCAAGATGCCGGGACCTGCAAGCGATGCTCGAGCTCGAAAAATTTCTGCCATATCGCCTGTCCGTACTGTCGAATCGGATCAGCCATGGCATTGCCCAGACCTATGCTGAACGCTTTGATCTGAGCGTCACCGGCTGGCGGGTGATCGCCATCGTGGGGCGTTATCCGGGGGTGACCGCCAGCGAGGTGGCCGAACGGGCGGCCATGGACAAGGTCGCCGTCAGTCGGGCGGTGAGCCGACTGCTCGAAGCCGGCCGCTTGGAGCGCCATGATTTCAGTGAAGATCGCCGCGCCAAGCGCCTCTACCTGAGCGCGGCAGGCCTGGCCATTCACGATGCGATCGTGCCGGCTGCCAAAGCCTTCGAGCAGGAGCTGATGGCCCGGCTTGATCCGGCTGAGCGGCGCTGTTTCGAGCAGGCCCTGGAGCGACTGGCCGAAGCGGCGGACGAACAGCCGGCGTGACCCTGGAGATGCTCTACCGTGACCGCTGGTTGTGTGCAGTCAACAAGCCGACCGACATCATGGTGCATCGCAGCACGCTGGGAACGGACCGCCGATTCGTACTCCAGACGCTGCGTGATCAGTTGGGCCAGAGAGTCTGGCCGCTGCATCGCCTGGATCGAGCCACCTCGGGCGTTTTGCTGTTTGCCCTGGATGCCGACACGGCGCGCAGCATCGGGCAGGCGTTTCAGGAGCGCCGGATCGATAAATGCTATCGGGCAGTCTGTCGCGGCTGGCCGGAGGAGTCAGGCCGGATCGACCATCCCCTGGCCAAGCACCGCCAGGCCGAAGCGCGAGTAGCGATCACCCGCTACCGCCGTTTGGCCAGCTGTGAGCTACCGATTCCGGTCAGCGGCTATGAGACGGCGCGCTATGCCCTGATCGAGGCATATCCGGAAACCGGGCGACGCCATCAGATCCGCCGACACTTCAAGCATGCATCGCATCATCTGATCGGTGATACAACGTATGGCGATGGTCGCCACAACCGCCTGTTCCGGCAGCATCTGCGCTGCCACCGCTTGCTGCTGCATGCCAGTAGTGTCGCGCTGATGCATCCTGCCGAAGGCCATCGGCTGGAAATTGCAGCCCCGCTGGACGGCGATTTTGCGCGCATCGAATCCGAGCTGTTCGCCCGCTGACCCATCTCTGCCGCTACACTGAAACCAAGCTGCCACAACTGAAAAACTCAAGGACTGAAGCCAATGACCATCCGTATCCATGACCGCTTTGACAGCGGCAACATTGAAGTCGTCCAGGCCGAACGCGCCGACGATATTCGTCTGAAAATCCGCCCCGATGCCGGCGACGAGCACATGCAGTGGTTTCACTTTCAGCTCTCCGGTGCGCGCGATACAGACTGTCGCATGACGATCGAGAATGCCGGCAAGGCGTCCTACGCGGACGGTTTCGAGGACTACCAGGCGGTGGCAAGTACCGATCGTGTTCACTGGTTTCGTGTGCCCACCAGTTTTGACGGCAAGCATCTGGTCATCGAGCACCGGCCCGACAGCGACATTGTCTACTACGCCTATTTCGCCCCCTACTCGCAGCTCGAGCACGATAATCTGATCGCTGCCGCGCTGGTCGATCCCAGGGTTCGCGCCGAAGTGCTGTGCAGCACACCCGACGGCCGAGCCCATACCATGCTGCAGATTGGCGAGCCGGCTGAGGGTCGCAAGAAGATCTGGGTGATCGCCCGCCAGCACCCCGGCGAGACCATGGCGGAGTGGTGGGTTGAGGGCTTTCTCGAGCGCCTGCTTGACGGTCAAGACCCGGTCTCGCGCAAGCTGCTTGACCAGGCCGTAGTCTACCTGGTGCCCAATATGTGCCTCGATGGCGCCGTGCGCGGGCACCTGCGCTGCAATGCGAAGGGCCGCAATCTCAATCGCGAATGGGCCGAGCCGTGTGAGAACAACTCGCCGGAAGTCTTTTTTACGCGCCAAAAGATGCACGCCACCGGCGTTGACCTGGCTTTCGACGTCCACGGCGACGAAGCCTTGCCCTACAACTTCATTGCCGGCGCCGAGGGCACGCCGTCGTGGAACGAGCGCAAGCAGCACCAGCTCGACACCTTCAACCGCCTGCTTGCCCAAATCAGCCCGGATTTCCAGACCAGGCATGGTTACGAAGTTGACGAGCCAAACAGTTCGGACCTGAAGAAGAACACCGACTACATGGCCGAGGCTTTCGACTGCCTGGCCATGACGCTGGAGATGCCGTTCAAGGACAACGCCGAAATGCCGATGCCCGAGATCGGCTTCTCGCCCGATCGCTGCAAGCACCTGGGCGCGGCCTGCATCGACGCGTTCTGGCGGATTCTGCCCGAGCTCTGAGGGAACCGGGGCGCTTCGGCGCCCTTTGGATCGGTTGCTTCGGCCATCGGAAAAGCTCTTTTGACGTGATTGCGGGCTGTTCTGCGCCGATCGCGAGCGCGACAATCACGAACTTTTCATTTCCCCGAGCGCTGGTTCGGTATCCTTTGGCCATGCGAAGCAGATTTTCGGTCTCTATTCTGTCGTTCCTGCGCCGCTGGGCGGGCATCTTCAAGGCGGCAGTTCAGAACTGGCTGGAGAGTCAGGCCTTTATCCATGCCGCAGCACTGGCGTTCTTTACTGTCTTTTCGATTGCGCCAGTAATTATTGTCGTCGTTGCGCTGGTGGGCCTGTTCCTCGGCGAGGACACCGCGCGCGCTCAGCTGATGAGTCAACTCGAGGCGGTTCTGGGCCAACAGGCGGTCGGCGTGATCGACACGGCCATCACCAATTCCCGGATCGAGACCAGCGGGGTATGGCCCACGATTGCCGGGGTTGTTGCCACGGCGGTGGGCGCCACGACGGTATTTGCCCAGATGCAGAAATCGCTCAATCAGATCTGGGACGTGGCCCCGCGGCCTTCGCGCAACAGCATCTGGCTGTTCGTCAAGGCGCGTATGTTGTCGCTGACCATCGTTCTGGCAATCGGCTTTGTGCTGCTGGTCTCGCTGCTGCTCAGCGTGGCATTGCGCGCGGTCATGGCGCACGCCGAGCAGTGGCTGCCGGTGCCCGGCTGGGCAATGCTTGGTGTCGAGCAGCTGCTGACGCTGACCGTGGTCACGATGCTGTTTGCGGCGATCTTTCGCATTCTGCCCGACGTGGTATTGCGCTGGTTCGACGTGCTGGCCGGGGCATTCATCACCGCGCTGCTGTTTGCCGTGGGCCGTTCGCTGATCGCCTGGTATCTGGCCAACACGGCCGCCGCTTCGGCCTACGGGGCGGCCGGCTCACTCGCTCTGCTGCTGCTGTGGGTCAACTATTCGTCGCTGATTCTGCTGTTTGGTGCCGCTATCTGCCGCGCGCACCTGGAGGCGCGCGATCGCCGCATTCGGCCGCGCAATACGGCGGTGCGGGTCTATCACGAGCTGCTCGAAGATGCACGGCCGGAGCCAGGGCGCCACGGCGATGGCGCGTAACGTCCGGCGAACTGCTGATCAATGCGAAGTGGCCGCCGGA
>CALEIM010000013.1 GCA_937876395.1 uncultured Wenzhouxiangella sp.
GCTGGCGACCAGCGAAGCGCGAGCCGACGGCCGCCAGGAAGACCGATCGGCCGCGCCCACAAGCTGAATGGCGGTGCTGGAATTTGTTGCATTGTCAGCGTACAATGCAGTGTGCCGTACGGGTTGAGGTGCGGATGAGTTCAGGCTGAGCCTCCCACAAAGCGAGTTTCCGCCGAATGCCCATCCTTGGCCCGCGCGGCGCGTAAATCTTGTTTTTCATACAGGTAATTAAGATCATGGCAACAGGTTCAGTCAAGTGGTTCAACGAAGCCAAGGGGTTCGGTTTCATCAGCCAGGATGATGGTGGCAAGGACGTTTTTGTCCATTTCTCCGCCATCGAGGGCAGCGGCTTCAAGACGCTGGCCGAAGGTCAGAAAGTGTCCTTCGAGATCCAGGACGGCCCCAAGGGTCCTCAGGCTGCCAACGTGCAGCCCGCCTGAAGCGAACCGCTTCACGACAATATGGCAAGACCCCGCCTCGTGCGGGGTTTTTTTTACCCCGGTGGCGTATTCCGATGACGTGCTCCGGCGCGGCTTTTCGTTCATACTTGGAACCCAGCTCGCTTTAATACACCTTCCAAGGAGTTCGCCATGTTCGATCCCGCCAAGACCATTGAACTCGTTACCGGCAGCCTGAGCCGGCCCCGGGAAACCTGGGAATCCTGGCTGGGTCAAAACCCGACCTGGCAGCGAACGGCCGTTGTGCTGACCATTCCGCTGATTCTGGCAGCCATCATCATCGGCTGGCTGCTGGCGCTGATTCTGGGCGGATATTTCACGTTTGGCTACGGTCGGGGCGTCGCCCTGGCGCTGATCTTTGGCCTGCTCAGCGCGGCCATCAGCGTGACCGTGCTCAGTTTTCTGGTCAGCTTTCTGGCCGGCAAGTTCGGCGGTGGGGAGAATTTTGACCGCGCCTTTGCCGGGGTCTCGCTGGCTATGGTGCCCGGCTGGCTCGGGGCGGCGCTCAGCGGGATTCCTTTTCTCGGCGCGCTGATCAACCTGGCTGCGGTCATCGTTGGCCTGGTGTATCTCTACAAGATCATTCCGCTGGCGGTCGGCGTGCCGGAAGACAAGCGCGCACTGCACTTCATTGTCACCCTGGTGCTGGCCATCGTTGTACAGTTGGTAATAGCCGTCATTCTGGGGGCGGGCACTGCAAGCCGCTATGCAGTCGGTTACTGATCCGGCAGCTGCAAGACTGCCCGATTAAAACCTATTCCAGTTCGGCTCGACGACCCGGCGGTGGCTGCAGGCTGCGTTCGGCCGGGCATAAAAACGGCTGGCCGTCGCGGCCGGCATGGTAGTGATGATCGACCGCGTCCGCCTGCAGGCGGATGTAATAGCCTGGCACCAGTGCCTGGGTGTACATCATCCCGGCTTCCGGGCAACCCAACGAGCCGTTGCCCCAGGTGACCCGCCGGGCGTCGGCAACCGTGATCTGCTCGGCCGAGTCATCCAGGCGCGTGGCCAGGTCCAGGCGGGCTGCGTCGATCGCGTCGGACAGCGACAGCCCGTGGTCCGTGTGGTCGTTCATCTGAATCGCCTCGTGGGTGTCGGGAAGCTGGGCAGCATCGGACTGGTTGGCGCTGTCGGCGGGCCCGGATGCCTGCTCGGTGCAGGCGCTAATCAGGGCCATCATCACCACAATCGAGATACAGCGGAATAGTGAAGTTCTGGTCATGTACAACGCTCCGACGGCTGGCAGTCAGGCCTGATTATGGCATTGTGTGGCCATTGACGCACACGGAGTTGTGACGATGAATGAATCGATCACGCGCTGTGCCTGGTGTGGCCAGGACCCGCTCTACCGTAGCTACCACGACCATGAATGGGGTGTGCCGCTGCACGACGATCAGCGCCTGTTCGAGTTTCTGGTGCTCGAAGGTGCGCAGGCCGGGCTGTCCTGGATCACGATTTTGAAAAAGCGCGATGCCTACCGCCGTGCCTTTGCCGACTTTGACCCCGAAGCCGTCGCCCGTTTTGGCTCAGCCGACGTTGAACGACTGCTGGCAGACGCCTCGATTGTGCGCAATCGGCGCAAGATCGAGGCGGCGATCGGCAATGCCCGCGCCTTTATCGATGTCCAGCAGGAATTCGGCAGCTTTGACGGCTATATCTGGCGCTTTGTTGACGGCGTGCCGATTATCAATCGCTTCCGGGAGCTGGCCGAGGTTCCGGCCGAAACCGGGCTGTCCAGAACGATCAGCGCGGATCTTCGCCGGCGCGGCTTCAAGTTCGTCGGTCCGGTCATCGTCTATTCGCATATGCAGGCGACCGGCATGGTCAACGATCATCTGATTGATTGCTTTCGCTGGTCCGAGCTGGCTTGATGGCCGTGGGTTCGCTTACCAGCGATGGTAGGCCGGGTGCCCGGGCCTGACAGCTACGAAGCGGCCGCTGGCCCGATCACAGATTTCGCCGCCGGCGCTCAGCTCGGACTCGACGCTGACGATGCCGCGCTCGTCGACTTCGGTGATCCAGGCTTCCAGGTGCAGCGGGCCGTCGGAAGGGGTGGGGCGCCGGAGTTTGACTGCGTAGTCCATGGTCACGGTGCACGGCGGCGTGTCCAGGCTTTGGGTCTGCATCAGATGCCAGGCGGCGGTCCAGTTCATGTGGCAATCCAGCAGAGAGCCGATGATGCCGCCGTTGATCACGCCGGGGAACGCCTCGTGGTAAACCTCCGGCTGCCAGTCGGCCACCAGGCGATCGCCGTGCACGAAAGAGCGGATGCGCAGCCCTTTCTCATTGGCCGGGCCGCAGCCAAAACAGGCGTTGTGCGGGGCATATTGTTCCTGAATGCAGGGATGTTCGGACATGTCGACAGGCTCCAGGTCAGTTGTTGACGGTATAGCTTAGATCAACGCCGGTATCGCGTTCACCGGATACCACGCGCAGACCCCAGCGCCGCGACAGCTCATAGCGCCCAGACAGCACGTTGCCGGTCTGAAACAGGCCCACGCCGTAGCTGACGAACAGCTTCGGCAGCAGATAAAACCCGACGTTGAGCGCGCCCTGGCCGCCGGCGTGATCGAAATCGGCGCCGGTGACCACATAGGCCAGGGCTTTTTCCTGGCTGGTGCGCGGTTCGGTATACAGTGAAATATCGGGATTGCGCGCGCTGCCGCTGATATGTACGCCGGCCGATTCAACCTTCGGGTCGCCAAAAATATCGCGCACCGCACGGATGTCCAGACGTGGATCGTCGAGCGGTTGACCGCTGAACACGATTTCCCCGTTGTCGATTTCAAGATTCTGGCCGTAGGCGCGGTACGAACCTTCGGGCAGATAGATGGTGCCGTGTCCGGTCGGCTGGGATTGGCCGTTGAAGCGCAGTTCGATACCGCCGCTGAGCTCGGTTTCCAGGCCCAGCGCAGCGAGGCCGGCATTGTCGCCCAGATCGATCCCGAGTCGCCCGTTGATCGGTCGTATGGTGTTTGCGGCCAGACCGTTGTTGTTTGGGTCGGTCTCGCCGGCGACTTCGATATCGGGCGCGGGCTCGATGCGCTCGCCGGTTCCCGGCGGCAGACCGGCCTGCAGACGATCAATCCGGATATCACCGTCAATCTCGATTCCATCCGGTCGGGCGCTGAGCTCAATCTGCGGGCTGGCGTTGAGGCTCAGCCAGCTTGCATCGGCAAAGGCAAAGCGCTCGCCGTTGATTTGCGCGTCCATGCTCCAGCCTTCGGCCAGCCGCTCGGCCTGGCCAGAAAGCTGCATTGCGCCGTCGCCCGAGCGCGCGCTGCCGCTCAGCTCGGCACGGTCCGTCGAGCCGCTCAAGGCCAGATCAATGGCGTGGATGTCCAAACCCAGCGGGGCGTGGACCAGTTGCGCATTGTTCAGTCCGATGCGCCCATCAAGTGCCGGTCCGGTGATCGGGCCGGACATGTCCAGGCGGCCGCTGGCGGAGCCGGCAATGCGGTCAAATTCGGGCAGCAGATGGGCAAAGGCGGAAATATCGGGCAGGTCAAGCACCAGGCTGCCGTCGAGCTCGGTGTCCATGGGTGCGCTCAGGTCGGCAAATTGCAGCCGTCCATTGAGTTCGGTGCGGTCTTCGACGCGCACATGGAGATCCATCTCCAGGGCGGACGCATCGCCCGGCCGCAGATCAATGCGCAGGGTGTTGATGGCAAGCAGATCGGCCTGTTCACCGGCAATCCGCAGGGCGCCGCTGCCCAGTTCCAGCCAGCCGTCCAGTGCGGACAGGCCGCCAGGCTGCCAGTTCGCGGCGAGCCGGCCGGACAGCGGCGTGCTCAGCGACAGCAGCGGGGCGACCGGCAGCAGGAGCAGGTCCATGGGCACATCAACCAGGCGAAGCTGGGCCGATCCACCGTCGTCGAGTTCCACCTGATCAAGGCACAGGCGTGCGGCTGAGTCGGCACCGCTGGCCAGACATCCCGGGCCGGCGCTGATGATTTCTTCGCTGACGCTGATTGGCAGGGCTTCGACCAGTTGCCAGTCGCCGGCCACGGTCTCGCCAATCAACAGGCGCTCAAGCTGGCCTTCCCAGCTCAGGCTGCCGTCCAGGCAGTCGGGGAGCTGGCCTTGAGCGACTGTTTCAAGGCGGCCACGCGGGCCGCTGAGGCTGAGCGTCAGGCGGTGTCGTCGGGACGACACACCCCCGGGGCCGGTCTTGGAGGTGTGTCGATTCAGCGACAGGAGGTGTCGCTCAGCCGACACTGCGATGATGTGGCTGGCTGTTTCCGGGGGTGCAGGTCTGACCCTGGCCGACACGGGCCCCGGTGGTGATCGGGTGCCTTGCCGAGTGATCTGTCGGCTTGTGCCGCTGGGGACGGCGGGCCCCCGCGGGCCGGGGCGAGTCACTTGATAGAAGCCTGACTGCGGTCTGATCGCAGTGCTGTCCTCGTGTCCCCGACACCGCGGGTGCCACCCCCATCCGCAACAAGAAAGGGACGGTGGCCATGTCCACGATACTGTCGCTGCTCGACGTGTTGGGGCAGCACCATCCCGACCGCAAGCTCGCCAAGGCTGCCCGCAAGGCGGTGATGCGGCACCGCAGATGGATGGCCAGCCGCGACTGACGCGCCGGCCGAGTGTGCGCAAACTCGCGGTAAACGTCGGCATGTCGGCCGCAAACACGCCCGCTCGCGGGGAAATGCGGGCCGGGCCGAGCTAGTCGAGGAAGCCGTGCAACAGCGTGGCCGAGCCCTCGACGTGGGCCTTCATCGCCTCGGCCGCGCCGCGACAGTAGGTAGCCGGCGTCGGCCAGCGATTTGATCGCCTCGCGCACGGTGTCGCGGCTGACGCCG
>CALEIM010000014.1 GCA_937876395.1 uncultured Wenzhouxiangella sp.
CGAGATCTACACTCTTTCCCTACACGACGCTCTTCCGATCTTGCGTTCGCCCTGCTGCGGCAGCAAACACAGAAAGTCATTGACCGTTGTGCGGTCAATTTCTCGCGGGATGCCGGGATGGGCAAAAATGCCCTTGGGCAGGGTGGCAAAAACCAGCGTATCCCCCGTTCGGTGCCAGTAGATCGGGCGAATGCCCATGGCATCGCGGGCCAGATGAAGCTGCTGCTCGGGGCGGTTGAACCAGGCCAGCGCGAAGTCGCCAATGATGTGGACGATAAAATCCGTACCCTTTTCCAGCAGACCGCGCAGCACGATGTCGCTGTCAGCCAGGGTTTTCAGGCTTGCCGCCGAAATGGACAGCCGCTTGGCCAGTTCATCGCGGTTGTCGATCCGGCCATCGAACAGCAGCACCGAGCCGGTGGCCGAGTGCCGCAGCGGCTGCCGGTCAATCGCGTCTTCCGGCGTGGTTCTGAGCAGGGTGCGGCAAAACGCGCCCTGGGCCGTGTGCAGATGCTGCTGGGCATCGCGGCCATAGGGCGTCATGACCAGTTGCATGCGCTGGATAATGGCCGGATCGGGACTGGATCGGCAAAAGTTGACGAAACCGGCGATGGCGCTCATGGATCCAGTCGTTCCTCTGATTCAGGCAGCAGCAGCGCTTCGAGCTGTTCAAACAGTGCCTGGCCCAGCGCTTCGGGTTGTTTGATGGCAACGGCGCGCTGATAAAAGCGGGCCACGTTCATGCCCGCACCAATGGCGCTGAGCCTGATGGTGCTTTGCTCGATTCGAGCAATGACTTCGCGCAGATGCTGTTCCAGGAAGCTTCGACCGTTGCCCGTGGTCGTGGCCTCGTCATACGGCTGGCCATCGGAAAGCACCAGCAGAATCCGGTTTTCTTCGGGCCTGCGTATCAGGCGGCTCGCTGCCCAGTGCAGGGCTTCACCGTCGATGTTTTCTTGCCCGAAGTCTTCGCGCAGCATCAGCCCCAGCCCGCTGCGCATGCGCCGCCAGGGCTGATGGGCTGACTTGAAGATAATATGGCGCAGCGCGTTGAGCCGGCCCGGCTGCGGTGGCGTACCGGCCTGCTGCCACTGAGCCATGACCGGGTTGTCGCATCCGGCCGTGGTGGTGAACCCCAACACTTCACAGCGCAGGCCGCACAGTTCCAGGGTATGCACTGCCAGATCAACCGCCATGGCGGCAATAAGCTGGCGCGGGCCGCGCATGGAACCCGACAGGTCGACCAGAAAAGTCACGCAGGCGGTTGGCATGGGCGCTGCAATCTCGCGCCGAAAAATGTGCTGATTGGTCCGGTCGCTGACCAGGCGGCTCAGGCGTCGTGAATCCAGCCGGCCGGATTCCTGATCGAAATGCCACTGCGGAAGCCGGGCGGCCTGAAGCCGGCGCTGAAGCTTGCGGGCAATCCGGCGAATCTGCTGCCGGTCTGGGCTCATCAGCATTTTCAGCCGCTCTTCGTCGCCAGCCTGCAGCCATTGTCGCGCCGAGCCAAGCTGGTCGAAAGCTGTGCTGAAAATCGCATAGCCGGGAAAAGCGCGCAGCACTTCAGGTTCCTGATCGTCCTCGCCGGGGCGTGGCTGAGCGCTCTGATCTTCGCCGGGCTGATTCTCATCCACCTTGGACGGATCGGGCATCAGCGCTGAACCGGGCGAGTCGGCCGAAACTGCGCTATCGTTTGCAGCCAGCGGCAGGCGACTGAGTGCGGTGATCAGCGGCCGCAGGCTCCGGGCAAAGTCGCTCGGCGCATTCAGGTGAGTTGCTGCCGTGCGCAGGTGGCCAAGCATTTCGGTATCGTCGAGTGCGAGCTGGCGATACTGCTGCCAGGCGCGCAGCCGCTGGCGCAGGCCGGCAGGCTGACTGAAGATTGGCCGTTGCGGGTTCGTATCGCCGGCAAAAACGTCGCGTGCGGCGCGATACAGATCAGCCGTCAGCGGTAAGTGCGGCGCGATCTGTTCCAGGTCTGAGAGATTGCGCGCCATGCCGGGCAGATGCTGGCAGGCGAGTTGCTCGACCCGCGCTCGCTCCAGGGCTACAAACCAGGGCCATTCGGCAGCGCTCCAGGTTTCTGCCACCGTTGCATCATGCCAGCGTCGCCAGGCGGCATTGGCATCGGCCAGCGTCGAGCGCGACACCGGACGCCCACCGACATGGTAGAGCCGCACCGAGTGGCTCTCCAGACCGCCGACGATTTCCCGCAGGCTGGCAGCACCGGAAAGCTGACCATAAAGGAGTGCGATGAACTGGCCCTTGGTCGGCAGCCGCCGAACGCGGTGGTCCGCCTTGTGTTCCTTGGTCAGCCGATCGAACTCGTCCCACGGAACACGCTTCAACAGGTCGTGGAAAACGCTATTCTGATGCCGCACGGTGTTGCTCCTTTCGTGTCCGGAAGACGCGCCAAACGTCTGAACACGAGTAGAATCAACACCGTGCGCTTAGTCCACAAAATCTAAACCGGACAGCCGTGGCCTTGAGCCGGGCATCCATCGCGCCGCTGCACCATGGATTGCCGGGTCAAGCCCGGCAATGACAAGCGGGAGTGAATGTCTATGCGGTGAATCACCTCCCATTATCCGCGCATCAAACCTGAACCGGACAGCCTGAGTCGGGCCCGAGCATGACGCGGACAATATACTCCAAGCGCACTCGCATTTGCCTCGACTATAAATTCTATTACAATTTTCTCAGAAGAATATCAATTTGATTGCGGACGCAGCCGGCCCCACACTCTGCCATCGACGGAA
>CALEIM010000015.1 GCA_937876395.1 uncultured Wenzhouxiangella sp.
GCGCGTGCGCGAGACCCACCCCGGCGTCGTGATCTCGGTCGACACCTGGCGCGCCGAGGTGGCCGACGCCGCGTGCCGGGCCGGTGCCGACGTGGTCAACGACGCCTGGGGTGGCGCCGACCCCGAGCTGGTCGACGTCGCGGCCGCCCATGACGCCGCCCTCATCTGCACCCACACCGGCGGCGTGCAGGTCCGGACCCGCCCGCACCGCATCGAGTACGACGACGTGGTCGCCGCCGCTGTCGCCGACACCACCGCGTACGCCGAACGCGCCCTGGCGGCGGGCTGGTCGATTGTCTGCGCTCTGGCGGTTGCCGAGGTCAGCCCCGGCATCGATACCCGCGACGATCTGGCCGCCGCCGTCAAGCGTTTCCAGTCACTGGCAGGAAGCTGACCCGATAGTAGCTCGCAGGTGGATCGGTTATTTTGGAACCGCCGATTGCGCAAGTAACCCAGCCGAATCTGCGTTAATCTGCGGTTTCACCGATTTTCAGCCCGGCAGTGGCTGAGGTTCACGCATTCTCAGGTAAATATATGAAAAACATATTGTTTGTCTGTCTTGGTAATATCTGCCGTAGCCCCACGGCCAAAGCAGTTTTCGACCGGAAACTGGCTCAGGCAGGACTTGATCTGCTGACCGATTCGGCCGGCACCAGCGATTACCACGCCGGCCGGCCGCCGGATGCACGCGCCCAGCGAATTGCCCGCGACTGGGGCGTGGACATCGCCGGCCAGCGGGCCCGGGCGGTCACTGCAGAAGACTTCGAGCGCTTTGACGTGATTTTTGCCATGGATCACGACAATCTGGCCGCGCTTGCCGCCCTGCGACCGGCGACGTCCACCGTGCGGGTCGAGTTGCTGATGACACTGGCACCGGATTACGGGCTGGCCGAAGTGCCCGACCCTTATTATGGTGCCGAAGACGGTTTTCGGCAGGTCATCGACATGCTTGAGGCCGCCGCCGACGAACTGGTCGATGAGCTGCTCGCTCAGCAAAGGTAAACACCAATGAGCGCCTTTGAAGGCCGCGCTTTCGCCCGCAGCCTGAGCACCGGCCCGGGCGTGTACCTGATGCGCGACAGCGAGGGCAAGGTGCTCTACGTCGGCAAGGCGCGCAACTTGAAGCGGCGCGTCGGCAGCTATTTTTCGCGCAAGGATCTCGGTCCGCGGCTCAATTTGCTGCTGCGCAAGGTGGCGGCAATGGAAGTCAGCCTGACCAACACCGAGGCCGAGGCCCTGCTGCTCGAAAACGAGTGGATCAAGGCCTACCGGCCGCGCTTCAACGTCAGTCTGCGCGACGATAAAAGTTACCCCTGGATCCGCCTGGAGCAGGGCCATGATTTTCCGCGCATCAGCTTCTACCGTGGCAGCAAAAAGCCGCCGCACCGCTATTTTGGCCCCTTCCCCAACGCGCGGGCGGTGCGTGAGGCGCTCGACCAGATCTATCGCCTGTTTGGCCTGCGCCAGTGTACTGACAGCAGTTTTGCCAACCGTTCGCGACCCTGCCTGCAGTACCAGATCAACCGCTGCAGCGCGCCTTGCGTGGGCTACATCAGTCGGGAGGACTACGCGGCTGATGTACGTGCCGCCGTGCAGTTTCTCGAAGGCCGCAACGAAAAAGTTGTCGAACACCTGGCCGAGCGCATGGAGCAGGCATCCAAAGCGCTGGAGTTCGAGCGCGCCGCCGCTTACCGCGACCGGATCAAGGCCGTCCAGGCGGTTCGTTCCAGCCAGTACGTGACCGGCGCCAGCGGTGAGATTGACGTGATCGGCATGCATCTGGAAGGAGGTCGCGCCTGCGTTCACGTGGTCGAGCTGCGCCACGGCCGCAACCGCGGCGGCAACAGCTATTTCCCCGGCAACCTGCACGAGGAACTGAGCGCCGAGGCGATTCTGGCTGCCTTTCTCGGCCAGTACTATGCCGACCGCCGACCGCCGGAAGAACTCCTGCTGTCGCTCAAACCGGCCGATCCAGGTCTGCTTGAAGAGGCGTTGACATCGCGTCGCGGGTCGCGAGTCCGTCTGGCCTGGCGGCTGCGCGGCAAGCGCTCCGAATGGCTGCGCCTGGCCGAGGCCAACGCCGCCGATGCCCTCAGGCGCCGGCTGGCCGATCGCGATCAGTATGGTCGCAGCATGGCCGCCCTGGCCGAGATGCTGAAAATGGACAGTGCGCCCGAGCGCCTGGAATGCTTCGATATTTCGCACATCTCGGGCACTGAAACGGTCGGATCCTGCGTCGTTTTCGGGCCACTGGGGCCGCAGAAAAAGGACTATCGACGCTTCAACGTCTCGGGCATCGCGCCCGGCGATGATTACGCGGCCATGGAGCAGGTGCTCAGACGCCGCTATTCGCGCGTGCTGCAACAGGGCGGGGTCCTTCCGGACCTGATCATCATCGACGGCGGCAAGGGCCAGCTTGGTCGGGCGCGACAGGTGATGGAAGATCTTGGCCTGGATGCCATCCCTTTGCTGGGCGTGGCCAAGGGACCGGCCCGCAAGGCCGGCTATGAGCGCTTCATCGTGGGCGATCGTGAAATCATGCCGGGGCCGTATCATCCGGCCTCCCACCGGGTCCAGCAGATTCGTGACGAGGCCCATCGCTTCGCCGTCAGTGGCCATCGCCAGCGGCGCCAGAAGCGCGCCCAAGCCTCACCTCTGGAGGCCGTGCCGGGCATTGGCCCGAAGCGTCGCCAGGCTCTGCTCAAAGCCTTCGGTGGTCTTCAGGGTGTGCGCCAGGCGGGCGTGGATGAACTGCAGCGGGTTGGCGGCGTCAGCCGCAGGTTGGCCGAAGCGATTGTGCAGGAATTGCAAGACACTTGATGCGATCGCCCGTTGCCCGCGCGGTTGCGGGATAATGACCCGTTGTTCGCTTAATGGAGGCTATGCCTTGCAGCTGACCATTCCGACCCTGTTGACGTTAATGCGAATCGCGCTGATTCCGGTGCTGGTTGTGGCGTTCTACCTGCCGTTTGAGTCGTCCAACCAGATCGCGGTGGCCGTGTTTGTGCTGGCCGCGATTACCGATGGCCTGGACGGCTGGATTGCCCGGCGTTTTGGCATGACCAGCAGTTTCGGCGCCTTCCTTGACCCGGTGGCCGACAAGTTGATGGTGGCCGTGGCCTTGCTGCTGATCGTGCATCGCAATCCGGAGATCGGCATCACGCTGTCGGCGGCAGTCATTGTCGGTCGCGAAATTACCATTTCGGCGCTGCGCGAGTGGATGGCCGGGCTGGGCGAAGCCGGACGGGTCAAGGTGACCTGGATCGGCAAGATCAAGACCATCGTCCAGATGGTAGCGATCGGGTTTTTACTTTACGGCGAGCCGCTGGGGGCCATCCCGGTGCTGGAAATCGGTCGTTGGCTGCTGATTTTGGCGGCCGTGCTGACCATCTGGTCGATGATCAACTACCTGCGCGCGGCCTGGCCAGCGATTCGCCGCCAGTCCTGATTACTGAAACGATCTCATCAGCAAGATTCGGAGAACCAATCATGTCGCGAGTGCATCGCAAGAAGCCCAGCCTGGCCGATCAGGCTGATCGACACGCGTGCTACGAAGCCAGCGTTCAGGATCCGGAAAGCGAACTTGAATTCGTATCCGAAACGTTTGAACAGTTGAGTGGCCGGCCGCTGGAGTTTATTCGTGAAGATTTTTGCGGCACCGCCAATACCGCTTGTCACTGGGTCAAAAGTGGATCGCGCAAGCGCGCCGTAGCCGTTGATCTGGACGGTGAAGTGCTGGACTGGGGACGAAAACACCACGTAGATCGGCTGAGCAAATCACAGCGCGCACGCATCGAACTGCTCCAAAGCAACGTGATGACGGTTGCGACCGAGCCGGTTGATGCTTTGCTGGCGATGAACTTCAGCTATTACCTGTTCATGAACCGGGCGAGCCTGAAGGCCTATTTCCAGCGTGCCAGGGACGCGCTGGTTGATGACGGTGTGCTGTTTCTCGACGCCTTCGGTGGCTACGACGCTCACCGCGAACTCGAAGAGCGAACCGAGTACGACGATTTCACCTATGTCTGGGATCAGGCAGCGTTTGATCCGATCAACCACACCATGATCTGCCGGATTCACTTCGAGTTTCCCGACGGCTCAGAGCTCAACAGCGCGTTTGAATACCGCTGGCGTCTGTGGACTCTGCCGGAAATTCAGGAGCTGCTGCATGAAGCCGGTTTTTCCTCGGTCGCCGTTTACTGGGAAGGCACCGACGAGGAAACCGGCGAAGGGGACGGCATATACGAGCCGGCTGAGTGCGGCGATGCCGATGCCGGCTGGATCTGTTATCTGGTCGCCAGGAAGTAGCGCTCGGTCGGCGCTATTTCAGTAATTTCCGTAGACCAGTCCAAGCCAGCTATCGAGGCCCAGATATTCGGAACGCCGGGCGATTTCGAAGCGTTCAATATCCAGTTCATGCAGCGCAACGTAGTGGCTTTCATCCTCATGCAGGGCGAGCAGGGCGTCACGAATTTCTTCCTGAATGGAGATTGACACGGCCGGGCTGGCCGAGATGGTGACGCCGGGAAATTCACGCGAGGTCAGCACGTTTTCCAGATTAACGTAGCGCTCGACCAGGTTGTTCGGCACCATGGCGGCATCGGCTTCGCCGGAAAACACGATTTCGACCGCATCAAGCCAGGAGCTGGCGCTGGACTGAATCATGGGCTGCTGCATGGGATTGTCGAACCAGCTTGCCAGGATCAGGTAGCCAAGGCTCGGCGCCGGCATGGTGGATACCGGCCGGGCGATGAAGTCACGCACACTGCTGTCACCATCATCTGCGATCGTCAGCAGGGAATAGGTCAACGGCTCGGCTGCCCGGACCAGGGGCGTGAAGCCGTAGCGATCGATGCGCAGGGCGGTCAGATGCGGCTCTTCGAAGATCAGGTGCGGATGCTCGCCGCGCCGGGTGCTCAGCCAGTAGCGGTGGAAGTCCGGCGCGATGTCGAGCTCGAATCGGTAGGGCAAGACGTCGTTGAGGTAGTTGACCAGCGGGCGATAGACCAGCTCAGCCTGATCCGACGTAAAGATCGGATGGCCCTGGAAGATGAAAATATCGGTGCTGGCCGGCGGCACTGCGCTGACCGCGTCGTCGATCGCGACGTTGGCCTCGGCTGGCTCTGCTGCGATCGGTTCCGGCTCAGGTTCGGTCTCGGCTTCTGCGTCGGCCTCGCTTTCGGGCTGCTCGTCAACCAGCGCTGTATCCGGCTCAATCGCCTCAGCCTCGTCGACCTCAATGGCTGCCGAGTCGGTGCCGGTTTGTGCTGTATCGGCGGCGTCCACTTCATCGACGACCGCCTGGACCGCTGCTTCGGCGTCTTCAACGAGCTCGCCTGCGGCACCCGCTTGCTCGATCAGTTCGGCCGCTGCGGCCTCGGCACTTTCTTCATCCTGGGCCCAGCTTATCGTACACAGCAAAAGGCTGAGCAACAGGCCCGAAAATATGGTTGAAGCTTTCATTTAACTGACCCCTCTAAACATTTGATTTTCTTGTGCGCGATATTAGCACAGCGCTGCAATTGGCGTCACTTGAGCCGGATACAGACCTGAGGCGCTCTCAATCTGAACTTCGGCTCCGTCGGCGAGCGTGGCCGGCAGTACCGCCAGGGCGATGCTGCGATCACCGATGGTCACGCCGCGCAGCCAGTGTCCGAGCGCCTTACCATCGGCATCGCGGATGCGGGCGTGGGCTTCGGCTGCCAGCGGTCCACGGGCTTCAAGCCCGCGCAGGCCGTGTTTGACGCTCCCTAGATAGTGAACGCGGGCAATGACTTCCTGGCCTGGATAACAGCCCTTGGCATAGCTCAGGCCGCCGATCTGCTCCAGACCGAGCCACTGTGGCAAGAACTGGCCGCTGCTCGGCGGATCCAGCCACGGCAGGCCCTGGCAGATATCCAGGTGTTGCCAGCGCGCCATGGCTTGAGCGTCGGTTTCGGCGCCGGCTGCCGCACCAATGCTGCGTCCCGCATCGGTGGCCAGGTGGCGATCAGCGCCATGCGGCCCGAAGGTGCCGGCGACTGCCCGCGGCACGCCGATGGTCACCTTGTGCCCGATGGTATACATGCGCAGCCGCTTTGCCATGTCTTCGGCCTGGCTGGCCGGCAGCAGCAGCTCGATCCGGGTCTGGCCGGCCGCGGCCAGCATGAAGGCTAGCACACGGCCTTTGGGGTCACACCAGGCCAGCGGCGACCACTGCCCCGCAGGGGATTCATCAATGTCAGCGGTAAACTGCGCCTGGGCGAAGGCGCGCGCGTCGCTGCCCTCAAGATCGAGGCAGATCAGCTCATCGAGTAAAAAGCGCTTGAACATACCGAGTAAAATGGCGTTGCGTGAACGGTTACAATTCTACCTTGTCGGGCGCTTTGCCGAAGGCTTCAGCTCACTCCGTGCGAACTTCGGTCCGGGCAGACGCAACACTGCAGCGACCTACGCACTTATAAGTTGAACCTCTGATTTAGTTGTATTGGGAGTAACAGATCATGGTCACGGACAATCGCCCACTCTCTCCGCACCTGCAGGTTTATCGCTGGCCGATGACGATGGCTACCTCCATCCTGCATCGGCTGTCCGGTCTGTTGCTTAGTCTGGGCATGGTCATTGTCGTCGCCTGGCTGGTTGCACTGGCAGCCGGCCCCGACGCCTTCGCCAGCGTGACCGGCTGGCT
This sequence comes from uncultured Wenzhouxiangella sp., assembly GCA_937876395.1. Taxonomy (GTDB): domain Bacteria; phylum Pseudomonadota; class Gammaproteobacteria; order Xanthomonadales; family Wenzhouxiangellaceae; genus Wenzhouxiangella. The sequence goes on from CALEIM010000015.1 coordinate 6,668, forward strand.
GGCCACCCCCGCAGGATTGGTGGTGCTCTTTCTGTGGACCGTGGCGCTGTTCTATCATTTGTTCAACGGCATCCGCCACTTGCTGTGGGACGCCGGCTGGTTGCTGGAACTGAAAGGCGCCTACGCATCGGGATGGACGGTGCTGGCCCTCACTGTCGTGATGACGGCCATCGTCTGGGGAGGTCTGCTGTGAGTACGTTGCGCAATCCGCTCAAGCAGGCGCACAATCACGGGTCGGCCGGGGACGGTGTGGCGCACTGGTGGGCCCAGCGCCTGAGCGCAATCTTTCTGGTCGTGTTGACAGCCTGGCTGGTGTGGTCCTTGTCCAGCCTGATTGGCGCTGATCACGCAACGGCCGCGGCCTTTCTTGCCCACCCGTTTCATGCCGTGATGGCAATTCTGCTGGTCACGGCGTCTTTCTACCACGGGCAGCTCGGCCTGCAGGTCATCATTGAAGACTATGTCCACCAGCGGGGCATGGAAGTGTTTCTGACGGTGGTGGTCAAGGGCCTGGCCGTACTTGGCGGTCTGCTGGCCGTTTTTGCCATTCTTAAACTGGCTTTGGGGAATTAGAATTGAGCAACGCTTACGACATTACCCGGCATGAGCACGATGTGCTGGTCATCGGCGCCGGCGGCGCCGGTCTGCGGGCCACCATGGGCCTGGCGGCAACCGGTCTCAAGACGGCCTGCATCACCAAGGTCTTTCCAACCCGATCACATACCGTTGCCGCCCAGGGCGGCATGAGCGCGGCCCTGGGCAACATGGGTGAGGACGACTGGCGCTGGCATATGTACGACACCGTCAAGGGTTCGGACTGGCTGGGCGACCAGGACGCCATCGAATACATGTGCAAGAACGCCAAGCAGGCGGTTATCGAGCTTGAGCATTTTGGCGTTCCGTTTTCGCGCACCGAGCAAGGCAAAATTTATCAGCGCCCCTTCGGCGGCATGACCACGCATTTTGGTGAAGGTACCGCACAGCGCACCTGCGCGGCGGCTGACCGCACCGGCCACGCAATTTTGCACACCCTGTATCAGCAGGCGCTCAAGCACGATGCCCAGTTTTTCATCGAGTATTTCGCGATTGATCTGCTGATGGATGACGATGGTGCCTGCCGCGGTGTACTGGCCTGGGATCTGGGCACCGGCACCCTGCACGAGTTTCGGGCGCATGCCGTGATTCTCGCCACGGGCGGCTACGGACGCAGCTATTTCTCCTGCACCTCGGCTCATACCTGCACCGGCGACGGCAACGGCATGGTGGCGCGGGCCGGGCTGCCGCTGCAGGACATGGAGTTCGTGCAGTTCCACCCGACCGGCATCTACGGGGCCGGCACGCTGATCACCGAGGGCGC
>CALEIM010000016.1 GCA_937876395.1 uncultured Wenzhouxiangella sp.
CTATTTTTCTCGATGAAGTAGGCGAACTGCCTCTTACAACACAGGTACGTTTGCTTAGGGTACTGGAAAATGGCGAATTTATAAAAGTCGGATCTTCAAAGGTCCAGAAAACAGATGTAAGGATAGTAGCTGCCACAAATGTAAATATGTTTGAAGCTATAAGGAAAGAAGAATTTCGCGAAGACCTTTACTATCGGCTTGAAGCCTTTCAGCTCGAAGTGCCTCCACTGCGTCACCGGGGGGAAGATATCGAAATGCTGGCAATGCAGTTTGTCGGTCGGTTTGCCGCAGCCAGCCAGCGACCAGCCCGGTCGATTGATCCTGAGGCCCTGGCCATGATCCGCAGCTATCTCTGGCCGGGCAATGTACGCGAGCTCAGCAACGCCATGGAGCGGGCGGTGACCTTCTGTGAAGGACCGCGCCTTGGCCCGGAACACTTGCCCGAGCGCGTGCGTTCCCGGTCGAACCGTCTGGGCGGGGAGCGCTCAACTGATGATCCGCTGGACACGCTGCTTGACGAGGGCAATATGCTGCCGACGCTCGATGAACTCCGACATCGATACATACACCATGTCCTTGAGCGCGTCGACGGCAACAAACGTCGCGCTGCTGCGCTGCTTGGTATTGGGCGGCGCACGCTGTATCGCTGGCTTGACGAGGCCTGAGCCTGCCGGTCAGCGGTCGGTACGGTCGATTTCGGCGACCAGCTCGACGGCTTTTCCCGACAAGCCGACGTCTTGACGCAGGATGCGGTGATCGGCAGGTGAAAGTTCCTGGTAATGGCCCGAGCGCACTTTGGCCGGCAGAAAGACCGGGCCAAAGCGAACCCGTTTGAGGCGCGCGACCTGGGCGCCGACCGCTTCCCACAGGCGGCGAACTTCCCGGTAGCGACCTTCCATGAGTACGACGGTGTACCAGCTATGGCCGCTGGTTACTTCCCCGGCAACCAGGTCGGTGAAGCGCGCCGGTCCGTCGTCAAGCTGGACGCCTGACAGCAGACGCTGGATCTGCTCGTCGTCAACAGCGCCGCGAATTCGGCACAGGTATTCGCGATCCACCCGGCCGGAAGGGTGCATCATGCGGTTGGCCAGCTCGCCGTCGGTGGTCAATACCAGCAGGCCGGCGGTATTGATGTCCAGGCGGCCAACCGCAATCCAGCGACCCTGGCTGAGTTTGGGCAGACGATCGAAAACGGTGCGCCGGCCCTCGGGATCGCTGCGCGTGGTGACTTCGCCTTCAGGTTTGTGATACATCAGGCTGCGATGTTCGGCCGGCCTCGACTTGACCCGCCAGCGCTGGCCGTCGATCTCGATTACGCTGCCGGGCCTGACGGTATCTCCGAGTTTGGCCAGCTTGCCATCAAGCCAGATTTCGCCGCCCTCAATGCGCGTCTCGATCTTGCGCCGCGAGCCCATGCCGACCTGCGCCAACACCTTTTGCAGGCGTTCGCCGGAAACCGACTCAGTGGTCGGCTTCGCGTTCGGCGTCGTCGTCCTCGGCTTCGATCTCGTTTTGCGGGTCTTGCGCTTGGGCTGCGTCGGACGCGGCGGCTTCGGCCCGGCTTCCGTCGCCGTCGTCGGGCGGTGCGGGCTTTTCTTGCGTTGCTTCGTCGGCTTGCTCGATTTGTTCGGGCGTTGCGCCGGACGGTCTGATTTCGGTTTGTTCATCGTCATGATTCTCGGCGTCGGGCCGGTCGGGTAGGGGCGGCGGAAGCTCCAGTTCGGGCTCCAGGTTGTCGATGTCCTTGATCTCGGCAAGCGTAGGCAGCTCATCGAGTGATTTGAGATCGAAGTAGTCCAGAAAGGCCCGGGTTGTGCCGAGCAGCTCGGGGCGGCCGGGCACATCGCGGTGGCCGATGACCTTGACCCACTCGCGCTCCTGCAGAGTGCGCAGGATATTGGAACTGACTGCCACGCCGCGGATCTGTTCGATTTCGCCGCGCGTGATCGGCTGGCGATAGGCAATGATTGCCATGGTTTCGAGCAGGGCACGCGAGTAGCGCGGCGGCTTTTCGGTCCAAAGTTGCGAGATGAACGGCATCAGATTGGTGCGGATTTGCAGGCGATAGCCGCTGCCCACTTCTTTGAGCTCAACGGCGCGCCCGCCCAGCTCGGAGTCGAGGGCGGCCAGAGCTTCACGCAGCGGACCGTGGCCGGGCTGTTCGTCGGTCGGGAAAAGGCCGTTGAGCTGGTTGAGGCTCAAGGGGCTGGCGGCGGCCAGCAAAGCCCCTTCAACGATGCGTTTGAGGTAGTCGATATCCATGAAAATCAGCGATGTCAGGTGGGCTGGTCGGGACGGCGTACATAGATGTTGCCGAACAGCTCCTGCTGGACCAGATCGACAAGCTGCTCGCGCAGCAACTCAAGCATGGCCAGAAAGGTGACCACCGCGCCCATGCGGCCTTCTTCAAGATCGAAGCAGCGCTCGAATTCGACATAAGGCTGGCTAGAAACCAGGTCAACGATGCGCGACATCCGCTCGCGCACCGAAAGCGGCTCGGACTGGATGTGATGATGGGCAAACATCTCGGCCCGGGCCATGACGTCCTTGAGCGCCAGCAGCACGTCACGCAGGTCGACCTGGGGCGGTACCCGGATCTCGCCGGGCGCTTCGTAGTCGGCCGCAGCGATCGCGATATCGCGCTCCAGGCGCGGCAATTCATCGAGATCTTCGGCGGCCTGCTTGTAGCGTTCGTATTCCTGCAGCCGGCGAATCAGTTCGGCGCGCGGGTCGCCTTCCTCTTCGTCGGCGCTGTGCGGGCGGGGCAGCAGCATGCGCGATTTGATCTCGGCCAGAATGGCGGCCATGACCAGATACTCGGCGGCCAGCTCCAGCCTGAGCTCGCTCATCATCTCGATATAGCCGGTGTACTGGCGGGTTACCTCAGCGATCGGAATATCGAGAATATCCAGGTTCTGACGCCGAATCAGGTACAAAAGCAGATCCAGCGGCCCCTCAAAGGCTTCAAGAAAGACCTCCAGCGCATCGGGCGGGATGTATAGATCATCCGGAAGCTGAAGCAGAGGCGAGCCCTGCACGATGGCAAAGGGCATCTCCTCCTGGCGGATCAGGGTTTCGGGGGGGCTGCTCATGGCCTGCAAGTTTAGCTGTTTATGCGTCTTGCGGGGAGCCCGATGCCGCCGGACGGGTGTCGATGTTTCAGAATCCATGGCTGACCCCGATACAATAGCGGCTGAATGATTGCCCCGACTCCGAAACCATGCTTTATATGATCATAGGCCGCGATGGCGAAGACAGCCTGCCGCGTCGCGCCGGCGCGCGCGAGGCGCATCTGGCGCGTTTGCACGCCCTGCTTGACGAAGGCCGGCTGATTCTGGCCGGGCCGCTGCCGGCGATTGATGCCGAAGATCCCGGCCCGGCCGGCTTTGCCGGCTCGCTGATCGTGGCCGAATTCGATGCGCTGACGACAGCCCGGGCCTGGGCCGACTCCGATCCCTACCTGCACTGTGGAGCCTGGCAGCGCGTCGAGGTTGAGCCCTTCGTCCAGGTGTTGCCGTGAACGAGCAGCGCATGGCAGAAATCCGGCGGCGCCTGAACGAACATTTTGCGCCCGACGAGTTGGAGGTCATTGACGATTCCGAGCGGCATCGCGGGCATCCCGGCGCTCGCGACGGGCGCGGGCATTTTGTGGTTCGCATTGTCAGCGATCACTTCGCCGGCCTGCCCAGGCTGGCCCGGCATCGTCTGGTCTATGCGGCCATCGGCGAGCTGATGCGCAGCGATATCCACGCCCTGAACATTGAGGCAATTTCTAGCAATGAACTATAAACATCTGAGTATATTGTTGATTATCTTGGTGGCAGCCTGTTCTCCAGCGACTGACGCACCAACCGTGTCTGAAGACGAGGTGATCTTGATCGAAGTCGATGGCGCACCGATCAGCCTGGCCATGCTGGAGCGGGTGATGGAGGTGCGCGGCGTCAGCGATGGCGAGCATGAGCGCATGCGCGAACTGCTCGATGAGTTGATCCGGACCCAGGCGGTCGCCAATGCAGCGCGCCGTGAGGGCATGGACCGCAGCAGTGAGCTGCGCGCCGATCTCCGCCTGGCCGAAATGCAGACTCTGTACGGCCATTACATTCGGCGCAGCCAGCGTGAACAGCCGGTGACGGATGCCCAGATTGAAGAGGTCTATGCCGCCCAGTTGGCGCGCTCGGGCGACCGTCAGTACCGTATCGCGGTCATTCCTTTTGCAGATCAGCACCGCGCGCTGAATGCGCTTGAGCGCATTGAATCAGGCCTTGATTTTGCCACTTTGGGCGAGGAAGCGGCGGCTGAAGGGCGCTCTGTCAGCACGCCGCGCTGGATCGACCGCAGCCAGGTGCCGGAAGAATTTGCCGTCGCACTGGAAGCGAGCGAGGCCGGGGCAGTCGTGCCGCTGCCGCTGGAGCTGGCCCAGGGCTGGCACGTTGTGCATCTGCTCGACACCCGGCCGCTTGAGGTGCCCGCGCTCGATTCGGTGCGCGAGGGCATCGCCCGTTCGCTGCTTCAGCAGCAGCGTGAAGCGCTGGTTGAGCGGCTTTACCAGCAGGCTGAAATCACGCCGCTGCTGCCGCTAGACGAGAGCTGAGCATGGGCCGAACGGATCAGGGCAGCGTGATCGGCTCGGGAGGCAGCCAGCCTGCCGCGCGGTGTTCGACCACCACCGAGGTGTAGATGCCGCCGCGGACGTTGAAATCAGCCCTCAGTCGGATGAAGCGCGGTTTAAGCAGATCAACCAGGTCGCCAAGAATTCGGTTACTTACGTCTTCGTGGAAAGCGCCCTCGTTGCGGAAGCTCCAGACGTAGCCCTTGAGCGCCTTGAGTTCGACGCAGATTTCGTCCGGAACGTACTCGATCAGCAGTTCGGCGAAGTCGGGCTGTCCGGTCTTTGGGCACAGACAGGTAAACTCGGGAATCCGCATCCGAATGGTATAATCCCGCGCCGGCTGCGGGTTGGGGAAGGTTTCCAGATTCTTGCTCGGTTCTATGGCCATATTGGCGTACGTCCTGCGTCAAAAAGCGCGTACATTACAACAACTATCCATAATACTCAGCCTAAATGCGATTGACCGCAATGAAATTGTCCGGCTTCAAGTCCTTTGTGGAGCCGACCACGATCAAGTTTCCCTCCAATCTGATGGGCATCGTCGGGCCGAACGGCTGCGGCAAGTCCAATATCATTGATGCGGTGCGCTGGGTGATGGGCGAAACCTCGGCCCGCCAGCTTCGTGGCGAGTCGATGAGCGACGTCATCTTCTCCGGTTCGAGCACCCGCAAACCGGTCGGCACCGCCACCGTCGAGCTTTTGTTCGACAACAGCGACGGTCGGGCCGGTGGCGAGTATGCTGATTTTGGCGAAATTTCGGTCCGCCGCCAGGTCAGCCGCGACGGCCAGTCGGCTTACTGGCTCAACGGCACCCGCTGCCGCAAGAAAGACATCACCAACCTGTTTCTCGGCACCGGCCTTGGGCCGCGCAGCTACGCCATCATCGAGCAGGGGATGATTTCGCAGATCGTCGAGGCCCGGCCCGAAGAGCTGCGCGCCTTCCTGGAAGAAGCGGCCGGAATTTCGCGCTACAAAGAGCGCCGCCGGGAAACCGAAAACCGCATCCGCCACACGCGTGAAAACCTTGAACGCCTGAGCGATCTGCGCGAGGAAGTCGGCAAACACATTGACAAGCTCAAGCGCCAGGCCAACGCCGCCGAGCGCTACAAAAAGCTGCAGGCCCGATATCGCACGGACGAAGCGCGCCTGATGGCGCTGCGCTGGCGCGAGTTCAAGCTTCGTTCCGAAAGCGAGGAAAAGGATCTGCGCGAGGTTGAAAACCAGCTCCAGTCGAGTCTGTCGGACCAGCGTGCGGCCGAAAATGAGCTGGAATCACTGCGCCAGGCCCAGCACGGCGCCCGCGATGCTGTGGCAAAAGTGCAGGGTGAGCTCTACGAAGTGGCCAGCGAGATTGCGCGAATCGAGCAGTCCATCGAGCATCAGCGCGAAATTCGTCAGCGTCAGCAGACCGAGTTTGGCGAAACCGAAGCCCAGCTTAATGAACTCAAGCAGCACCTGGTACTCGACAAGGCCCAGGTCACGGAAAACTCCGAGCTGCTGGCCCGCCTGAAACCCGAACTCGAGACCGCCCGGGAGTCCGAACAGCAGGCCCAGGCGCAGCTTGAATCGATCGACGCCCAGCTCGAATCCTGGCAGGCCGATTGGCAGGCCCATCAACAAAGCGCCGCCGACACGTCCAGCGAGTCCGAGCTGCTGCGCCAGCGCATCGAGCATTTCGATGACCGCATGAGCCGGGCCGCCGAGCGGCTGCGGGCGCTTGACGAGCAAAGCGGTGATGGCGCCGTGGAGCGCCTGGGCGAGGAAAAGGAAGCGCTGGCTCAACGCATTGCCGGCAGCGAACAAAACCTGACTGAGAGTCGCGAGTCCATTGCCGCTCGCCGGGCACGTCTCACCGAGCTGCGCGCTCATATTGAACAGCGTCGGAACGAACTGGAAAGCGCCCGGGCCGAGCGTCACGAGCGTCAGGCACGAATCGAATCCCTGCGCGTTCTCAACAGCGATGCTGACCAAAGCGAAGCCGTAGCCGACTGGCTTGCCGCCCAGGGACTCGACAGCGAAGCCCGCCTGCTGCATCAACTCAACATCCTTGAGCCGGAGTGGAACCGAGCGGTTGAATGCGTGCTTGAAGACTGGCTGCAGGCAGTTCAGGTCGACGCCGTTGAAGCGCATCTGGACGGCAGTCTGCCCGCCCTGGGTCTGCGTCTGGCCGCCGCTGGAAACACGGTCGTACGTTCCGGTAGTCTGGCCGACAAGGTCAGCGGTGCAGGTGCGCTGACTGCCGCGCTGGCGCAGGTGCACTGCGCACAAAACCTGGATGAAGCGCAGCGCATGCTTGGCAAAATTGCCGAGCAGGAGTCGGTCGTTACACCTGAAGGCATCTGGCTCGGCCACGGCTGGCTGCGTCAGCCGGCGCTGGCCGACGAGGCTTCCGGCTTTTTGCAGCGCGAGCAGGAAATTCGCGCGTTGGCCGAGCAGATCAACAGCGATGCCGGAAAAGTGTCCGACATCGAGATCCAATTGAGCGCCGCGCGTGATGAGCGCGAAGGCCTGGAAAGTGAGCTGTCCAGCGCCGGGGCGGAGTTTGACCGCGCCCAGCGCGAGCACGCCCGGCTGCAGGGCCAGTTCAGTAGCCTGGAATCGCGCCTGGAAAATCTCAAGCGCGAGCAGCAGGCTGCCCGCGAGGAGCTCGATCAGCTCACCACCCGCCAGAGCGAGGACACGGCCGCGGTTACCGCAGCTCGCAGCCAGATGGAAAGCGCGCTGGGGCGAATGGAAGCGCTGAGTGCCAAGCGCGAACCCCTGCAGCAGAAGCGGCGTGAACTCGATGAGGCGCGCCAGCGGCTGCGTTCAGAGCTGGCTGATTCGCGCAGCCGGCGCGAACAGCTCTCATTGAACCTTGAATCCAGCCGGGCCGGGCTGGAATCGCTGCGCCATTCGATCGCGCGCATGGACAACCAGGTCGGCCAGCTACAGACCCGCTACCTGGAGCTGAGTGAAGCCCTGGCCGAGGGCGATGCACCGGTGGCGGCCCAGCAAAAACAGCGTGACCAGCACCTTGATCAGCGCCTCAGGATTGAGGAGCGCCTGCGTGCAGCGCGCACTGAGCTCGAAGCGCTGGAAGCCAACTGGCGTGAGCACGACGAAATTCGTCAGCGCTCCTCGGTCGAGGTCGAGCGCATTCGCACGGAGCAGTCCGAGCGCAAGTTGAAGCTGAAAGAAACCCAGCTCAAGGCCGAAGCCCTGGCCGGTCGGGTGGCCGAGCTGGGCGCCGACCTTGAAACCCTGCTCGGCGAACTGCCCGAAGGTGTCGAAGCCGAGAGCTATCAGCAGGAGCTCGAATCGCTCGAACAGAAAATCCGCCGCCTGGAACCGGTCAACCTGGCCGCCATCGACGAATTTGAAACCGAGTCGGAGCGCAAGGAGTACCTGGATCGTCAGCACGCAGACCTGGTCGAGGCCCTGGAAACTCTGGAGAAGGCGATTTCGCGCATCGACCGTGATACGCGCACGCGCTTTCGCGAGACCTTCGAGCAGGTCAACCAGAACATGGAAAAGCTGTTTCCGCGCCTGTTCGGCGGCGGGCACGGACATCTGGAAATGGTCGGCGATGACTGGCTGTCGGCCGGGGTCGCCATTCTGGCGCGCCCGCCGGGCAAGCGTATCGCCCGCATTCACCTGCTGTCAGGTGGTGAGAAGGCGTTGACTGCGGTGGCTTTCGTGTTCTCGATCTTCAACCTCAACCCGGCCCCGTTTTGTCTGCTCGATGAGGTCGATGCGCCGCTGGATGATGCCAACGTCGGCCGATTTTCGGAGATGGTCCGGGAAATGTCCGAACAGGTGCAGTTCCTGATCGTCACCCACAACAAGGTCACCATGGAAGTTACCCACCAGATGCTCGGCGTAACCATGCGCGAGCCGGGCGTTTCGCGCCTGGTATCGGTCGATCTGGACCGTGCCGTGGCCCTGGCCGGGGCCTGATCATGGCCGGCGGGAGAACGCGCTTCGGTTACACTTTCAGACACCGCAACGTTCGAGGATGGATACCGTGGACAATCTGCGTCTGATCCTGATCCTGCTCGGTTTGATGGTGCTGGCGCTGATTGTGCTGCTGCACCGGCCCGAGGGAGAATCCAGGCGCAATCACGCGCGCTGGCGCGACGCGCGACGCGAACCCGGCCTGGATGATTCACCTGCTGACGCCCGGACCGAGCCCGGTCTGGCTGGAGACGAAACCGGAACCGAGACCGAGAATGGCTCGCTTTGGCCGGCCGCCAGTCGGCACGACGTCGAGGCTAACGCTCACCTGACGGCCGGAAAGGACGGCAGCATCCACCAGGCGCCGGAAAAAATCGTCTACCTGTACATTTGCCGACGCGGTGATCGACGCATCAGCGGCTCGGAGCTGCTCGATGCGGCGATCAAGGCGGGTCTGAGTTTCGGTGAGATGAAAATCTTTCATCGCCGCCACGAAGGAGAGAGCAAGCCGGTTTTCTCGATGGCCAATCTGACCGCCCCGGGGCACTTCGATTCATCGCAGTGGAATGTCTTTGATACCCCCGGCGTGACCCTGTTTCTGACCCTGCCGGCACCGGTCAGCGCGCTGGATGCCTGGGATGCAATGCTGGCGACGGCGGAGCGTATCAGCAAGCTGCTCGAAGCCGATATCCTCGACGACGCCAAATGCCTGCTCATTCGTCAGCGCATCGCCCAGATCCGCGAAGAAATGCGCGAGTACGACCGCCAGTCCGGCATCATCAAGGCGGAATAGGATCGTCGGGCATGGCCATCAGTCAATCTGAGGCGGCCGGGCAGATTGCCGCGCTGCGCGAGCAGCTTGACGAGCACAACTACCGCTACTACGTGCTCGATGATCCGCTGATCTCCGACGCTGAATATGACCGCCTGCTGTGTGCGCTGGTCGCGCTGGAGGCCGAATGGCCGGACCTGGTCAGCGCCGATTCTCCAAGCCAGCGCGTCGGCGCAGCTCCGCTGGCCGGCTTCGAGACCGTTGAGCATCGCATTCGCATGTTGTCGCTGGGCAACGCTTTCAGCGAAGAGGAGGTGGCCGAATTCGACCGCCGGGTGCGCGAGCAGCTTGATCTTGATGAGGTGGTCTACAGCGCCGAACCCAAGCTCGATGGCCTGGCGATTGCCCTGCGCTACGAACGCGGTCGCCTGGTGCTTGCAGCCACTCGTGGCGATGGCCACAGCGGTGAAAATGTAACCGCCAATGTGCGCACGATCCACACCGTTCCGCTCAAACTGCGCGGCAGCGATTTCCCTGAAAACCTGGAAGTGCGCGGCGAAGTCTTCATGACTCGCTCGGGCTTTGCCGAACTCAATCGGGGTCTGACCGAGGCCGGCGAAAAGACCTTCGTCAATCCGCGCAATGCCGCCGCAGGCAGCCTGCGCCAGCTCGATCCGGGTGTGACCGCCAGGCGGCCGCTGCATTTTTACTGCTACCAGGCCGCCACCACCGTCGGCCTGCCCGATCAGCACTCGGAAATTCTTCAGCAACTGCGCACGCTCGGTTTTCCGGTCAGTTCGGAAGCCACAACCGTCAAAGGCCTGGTCGGGCTACTCGACTATTACCGCGACTTGAGCGAGCGGCGCGATGCACTTGACTACGATATTGACGGGGTGGTTTACAAGGTTGATGACCTTGACCAGCAGCAAGAGCTCGGCTACGTTTCGCGCGCGCCGCGCTGGGCCACGGCGCACAAATTCCCGGCCCAGGAAGAAACCACCCGCCTGCTCGCTATCGAGGTCCAGGTCGGCCGGACCGGGGCGCTTACCCCGGTGGCCCGACTTGAGCCGGTCTTCGTCGGCGGCGTGACGGTCACCAATGCGACCCTGCACAACGCCGACGAGATTCAGCGCAAGGATCTCCGGATCGGTGATCGGGTCATTGTGCGCCGTGCCGGTGATGTGATTCCCGAAATTGTGCGCTCGATTCCTGAGCATCGTCAGGGCAATCCCGAGCCCTGGATCATGCCTGAGCACTGCCCCGAATGCGGCTCGGCCGTCGAGCAGTCTGAAGGTGAAAGCGTGGCGCGCTGCAGCGGCGGCCTGGTCTGCCCGGCCCAGCGCCGCCGCGCCCTGGAACATTTCGCCGGCCGCACGGCGATGGATATCGATGGGCTGGGTGAAAAGCTCATCGCCCAACTGGTTGAACTCGACCTGGTTCACAGCCCGGCAGATTTCTATCGCCTTGAACGTGACACCCTGGCCGGGCTTGAGCGCATGGGCGAGAAATCGGCCGACAACCTGCTTCAGAGCATCGAGCGCAGCAAGCGCGTGCGGCTCGGACGCCTGCTGTTCGCGCTCGGCATTCGCGAGGTCGGCGTGGTCACGGCTGAAGCCCTGGCCCGGCATTTGGGCAGCATCGAGAATCTTGAAAAGGCCAGCGTGGAAGAACTGGAGGCCGTGCGCGATGTCGGACCGGTGGTGGCCCGACACGTCCACGCATTTTTTGCCGAGGAGCGCAATCGGCAGGTCATTCGGGAGCTGTTCGAGGCCGGACTGGAGGTGGAGCCTGAAGCGCCTGCAGCCAATGCCGATGAGCTGCCGCTGGCCGGCAACAGCTACGTGCTGACCGGCTCTTTGTCGGGCATGACCCGCTCGCAGGCCAAGCAGCACCTTGAGGCTCTGGGCGCGCGGGTGAGCGGCAGCGTATCGAAAAAAACCACCGCCGTGATTGCCGGCGAAAGCCCCGGATCAAAGCTCGACAAAGCGCGGGAGCTGAATGTCGAAGTGCTCGACGAAGCCGCATTGGAACGTTTGCTGGCAGAATACACTTGAAATTTGAAACCATGATGGTTGTTCCAGGAGGAAACTGATGAGCCACCCTGTCAAGGAAATTCTGGTGCCGGTTGACGGCTCCGATAACGCCAACCGTGCCGTTCACTTTGCGGCCAGCATGGCCGCGGCCCTGGACGTGCCGATACGTCTGTTTTACGTGTTCCCGGCCGCCTCGGTTGAAGTGATCGGCATGGCCGGCATGTCGCGCGACGATATCGACCAGGCCGCCCAGGCCGCCGCGCAGCGTGCCTTCGACAAGACTCGGGAAGCTTTCGGGGCGGAGCTGCCGAAGGGACTTGAGGAAGAGACCTCGATTGGCGATCCGGCCGAGGAAATCGTGCGCTACACCGAAGACGATCCGGGCGTAATGGTCGTCATGGGCCGCCGCGGCCTGTCGCGCATGCAAACCCTGATGCTTGGCAGCATCAGCGACAAAGTCAGCCGACACGCCAAAAGCCCGGTTACCATCATCACCTGAAGGCAATACTGAGCTGATTTGGTAAAACCGCAGTCTCTGCGCCGTTTCAGCAAAAATCCCGCGAGCGGCTGGCCAGTCCAGCGAGCCATGAGTCCAGGCAATCAATCCGCTTGGCGATCAGATGGCATACGCCCTCGGTGTTTTGCAGTTTGCCGTGGACGCGCAGGATTTGCCCGCTGAGCACTTCACGTCGATGGCGTTCGGCCAGTTTCGGCCAGACCACCACGTTGATGATGCCGGTCTCGTCTTCCAGCGATAAAAAGACTACGCCCGAGGCGGTCGCCGGGCGCTGGCGATGGGTGACCAGACCGGCGGCCGTGATCGGGAGGCCGTCGCCGCGTTTGGGCAGATCGCTGGCGCGCAGTGCCTGTCGACCCAGACGGCCGCGCAGCAGACGCAGCGGATGCTGTGCCAGGCTCAGACCCAGGCTGGCGTAATCGTCGAGCAGCTCGCTGCGGGCATCGGGCACGGAAAGCTGCACGGCCGATTCGCGAATCTCGGTGCCGGCCAGCAGATCACCTTGTCTGGGTGCGCCGAGCGCAGCCCAGCGGGCGCGGTGTCGATGTCCGGCCAGGCTCTTGAGAGCGCCGGCGTTGACCAGTGTCTCAAGATTGCGGCGGTCGAGGAAGGTGCGCTCAACCAGATCGTCAACGGCCTGAAAAGGGCGCTCCAGGCGGGCCTGGACAATCCGTTCGGCCGCCTCCCTGTGCAGCCCCTTGAGCAGGCGAAAGCCGAGCCGGACGGCCAACTGCTGACCGGCTCCCTTGGCCGCGCGAGCGGTGACGAGCGTGGCGTCCCAGCGGCTGAAGCGGATATCCGGCGGCAGCACTTGCACGCCGTGGCGTCTGGCGTCGTTGATAATCTGCGCCGGCGCGTAGAAACCCATCGGTTGGCTGTTGATGAGCGCGCAGGCGAAGGCCGCCGGGTGATGACATTTCAGCCATGCGGAGACATAGCTCAGCAAGGCGAAGCTGGCCGCATGCGATTCCGGAAAGCCGTATTCGGCAAAGCCGCGGATCTGGGAATGAATGCGCTCAGCAAAAGATTCCGGATAGCCGCGCTCACGCATGCCGCTGATGAGCCGCTCGCGAAACGTATCCAGGTTGCCGCGCCGCCGCCAGGCAGCCATTGCGCGACGAAGCTGGTCGGCCTCGCCGGGACTGAAACCGGCGGCGACCATGGCAATCCGCATGACCTGCTCTTGAAAAATGGGCACGCCCAGGGTGCGTTGCAGCACGGTTTTCAGCTCCGGGCTGGGGTAGCTGACCCGTTCGGGATGACGGCGACGTTCGAGATAGGGGTGGACCATGTCGCCCTGGATCGGTCCGGGGCGGACTATGGCGACTTCGATGACCAGGTCGTAGAAGCAGCGCGGCCTGAGCCGGGACAGCATGGCCATCTGCGCGCGTGATTCGACCTGGAAAACGCCCACGGCGTCACCGCGACAGAGCATGTCGTAGGTTTTGGTGTCTTCCCGGGGAATTGTTGCCAGGCTCAGTCCGCCTGGCTCGGCATTCGGCGCCGGGTGGCGATTGATCAGATCAATTGCCTTGCGAATCACTGTCAACATACCCAGCGCCAGGCAGTCGACCTTGAGCAGCCCCAGGGTTTCAAGATCATCCTTGTCCCACTGAATAATCGAGCGATCGGCCATGGCTGCGTTTTCGATCGGCACCAGTTCGTGCAAGGGGCGGTCGGAAATCACCATGCCACCGACGTGCTGGGACAGATGACGTGGCAGGCCGATCAGGCGGCTGCTCAGATCAAGGAAGCGTTTGACCAGCGCTGCTTCAGGGTCCAGGCCGCATTCGCGCAGGCGTTCGGGCCAGGTTTCGGGCCGGTCCCACCAGGCCAAAGAGGCGCTCAGTCGCCGGATGCGTTCAGGCGCCAGGCCCAGCGCCCGACCGACATCCTGCAGGGCGCTGCGCGGCCGGTAGCAGATCACGGTGGCCGCCAGGGCGGCGCGCTCACGCCCGTATTTCCGGTACAGGTACTGCAGCACCTCCTCGCGTCGCTCATGCTCGAAATCGATGTCGATATCGGGCGGTTCATTGCGCTCTTTTGACAAAAAACGTTCAAACAGCAGCTCGTGCTGTGCCGGGTCGACTTCGGTTACGCCCAGGCAATAGCACACCGCCGAGTTGGCCGCCGAACCGCGACCCTGGCAAAGAATGCCGCGTGAACGGGCAAACGTCACCAGGTCATGCACGGTCAGGAAGAAAGCTTCCATGCCCAGCTCTTCGATCAGGGTCAGCTCGCGTGCCAGCAGCGCCCGGACCCGGTCGGGGAGCTGCCGGCCATAGCGCTGCCGTGCGCCGTTCAGGGTGAGCTGACGCAGATGCTGGATGGGCTTGAGCGGCTCGGGAACCAGCTCGCGCGGATAGTGATAATCCAGCTCGGCCAGCGAAAAATCGCAGCGCTCGGCCACCTGCAGGGTTTCGGCCAGCCACTCGGCCGGATACAGCCTTGCCAGCACGGCACGTTCGCGCACATGACGCTCGCCGTTGGCGGCCAGGGCCAGGCCACAGTCGGCCACCGGGCGACCGAGCCTGAGTGCGCACATGACATCCAGCAGCGGTTTGTCCTCGCGTCTGATCAGGCGCACATCGCCACAGGCCAGGCGCGGGATGACGAGGCGGCGACCCAGCGCATCAAGCCAGTCAAACCATTCACGCTCACCGGGGACGAGCAGGCGGGTGGCGCCGAGCCACAGACGGCCCTCAAACAGACGTTTGAGACGAATGGCCAGGTTCTGGTCAGGGTGCGCAGGCTCCTGTCGGGCGGGTTTCCAGATGGCCAGGACCTCGTCCAGGCCAGTGTCGAGATCAATCGCTTCAAGCTGATATTCACCTTTAAGCGCGCGCCGCCGGGCGCGGGTAATCAAGCGACAGATCTGCGCGTAGGCGCAGCGACTGGTGGCCAGCAGAACCAGACGGCTGCCGTCATCAAGACGAAATTCGCTGCCAATAATGAGCTTGAGGTCGCAGTCGCGGGCGGCCTCGTGGGCGCGCACGATGCCCGCCATCGAACATTCGTCGGTGATGGCCAGAGCCGAATAGCCGCGCGCAGCGGCCTGCTGGACCAGCAGCTCGGGGCGTGCGGCCGAGCGCTGGAAGCTGAAGGCGCTCAGCGCGTGCAGTTCGGCGTATGGCGGGGTGGTGGACTCGGACAAAACGGACTCGCAGGCTGGTGGCTTGTGCGATACTGTAAATCCATACAGTGTTCTGGTCTACCCCAAACGGAGTTTGCAATGTCGGCCGAGATCTTGCTTGAAGAGCTGCTGGATCGCCGTCCCGAGCTGTGGCGGGGCAGGGCGCGCACGGCCCTGCCGGCCGAGCCCAGCGGTCTGGCCTGGCTGGATCGTGGCCTGCCCGGCGGCGGTTGGCCGCGCGGCCGCCTGACCGAACTGCTGCCGCGGGTCAGCGGCTGTGGTGAGCTGGGACTGCTGCTGCCGCTGCTGGCCCGCTGCACCGGAAACAAACGGCCGGTGGTGCTGGCCGGCCCGGTACTGGTGCCGGGGCCGCAGGCCTTGAGCCGCGCCGGCGTGCGGCTTGATCGGCTGCTGGTGCTGCATCGTTCCGAATCGCTTTTGTGGGCCGCTGAGCAGTGCCTGAAAAGCGGGCTGTGCGCTGCGGTGGTCATCTGGCTGCCGCCTGGCCGGCAGGCCAGGCAGGCTTTGCGCCGTCTGCAGTTGGCGGCAGAACAAAGCCCGGGGCCGGGCTTTGTGATCTATCCTCCGGGACAGCAGCCGCCGCCGTCGGCATCGGCGTTGCGGCTGGGCCTGGCGCCCGGGCCTGAGGTCGAGATTCTGCGCAGTTCAACGGCCGGGTTTGAATCAAAGCGCCTTGCACCGACTTCCGGGGCTGTTGTTGATCTGGCGGGTCGCAGCGATCATGTCCAGCGGTCCGCATAAGCTGTGGCTGGGCCTGCACTGCCCACGGCTGCTTTTGCTGGCTGCCTGGCAGTGTGATCCGGATGCGCAGGCGCTGCGCGCCGTGCACTGCCATCAGCACGGTCGGCAGCAGCTCGTGCAGGTTTCTGCGGCCGCCGCCCAGGCCGGGGTGAAGCCGGGCCAGGCGCTGAGCACGGCTCTGGCCATTGCGCCGGCCCTGCACAGCCGTTTGCGCAATGCGCGTGCCGAGCGGGCCTTGCTGGATCAACTGGCCCTGGGTGCCTGGCGTTCAAGCAGCCATGTGGTCCAGCTACCTGACGACGGCGTGCTGCTGGAAGTTGCCGGCAGTCGGCGTCTCTACGGTGGTTTGCGGCCCCTGCTGGAGGATCTGCGCGTGCATCTTGAGCGCCAGGGCCTGCCGGTCCGGGCGGGTTCGGCGCCGGTCCCGGCCACCGCCGGACTGTTTGCCCGCTACGGTCTGCACGCCGGCGATCGCTCCAGCATGCTCGCCAGGCTGCGCGGCCTGCCGCTGGAGGCACTGGCTCTCAATGAACGCCAGGCCCGCGCGCTGGCCGGTTGTGGTCTGAACCGGGTGGCCGATCTGCTGCGTCTGCCCGGCCCGGAGCGCGCGCGGCGCTTCGGTTCAGAACTTGAGCGTTATCTGGGCTGTCTGCAAGGACGCCAGAACCTGCTCCTGGCGCGCTGGCAGCCGCCCGAAGTTTTTCGTCTGCGTCTGGAGCTGCCGGCGGCCAGCGCTGAAAGTCAGGCCCTGCTGTTCGTGCTGCGCCAGGCCATCGGGCGCATGACGCACTGGCTGGAGGTGCGGGATCGGGCGCTGTTGCGGCTGCGCATCCTGCTGTGGCGCGAGGATGGCGCCGGTCGCGTGGCGCTGCAGCTTGACCAGTCGCGCTCCGGTCTGGATCAGGCCTTTTTGCTGAAGCTGCTGGCCCTCAAACTGGAACGTCTAGAGCTGCCCGGAGCGGTCGAGGCGGTCGAACTGATCGCCGAAAATACCGAAGAGCGTCGCCCGCCGCAGGCCGATTTATGGGACGGCCATGACCGCGGCGATGCCTGGCTGGCGCTGCTTGATCGCCTGCGCGCGCGGCTGGGGGAGGATGGCCTGTCCGGCCTGGCCGCGCGCCCGGATCATCGTCCGGAAAAAGCCTGGCACTGGGTTGCTCCGGGCACGCCTTCGCGCTGCGAGGAAACCCGGTCCCGGCCGAGTTGGCTGCTGCCCGTGCCGCGCCCCTGCCGGCGCGAGAACCTGCGTCTGGAAGCCGGTCCCGAACGCATCGAGGCCGGCTGGTGGGACGCTGAAGATTGCCGACGTGATTACTTCATCGCTCGCGATCACAACGGTCGACAATTATGGGTTTTTTGCGAGCATCAGCCCCGCCAGGGATGGTTTGTCCACGGCATTTTCGACCAGGTCTGAATCAGCCCTGCTTCCCTGGCACTGCAATTTCAGGTAATGTTGTTGTCGAGGGAAATCGGAAACACAACAACCATGGGGATTTTCGAGTGGCTGATATTCTGATCGTTGATGACCACGATCTCGTTCGTACGGGGCTGAAAAACATTCTTGACAAGGAAGCCGGGCTGACCGTTGTCGGAGAGGCGGCGAGCGGTGAAGAGGCCATCCAGATGACCCGCCAGCTCAAACCCGATGTGGTGCTGATGGATGTGAGTCTGCCCGGGCTGTCCGGGCTCGAGGCCACTGAACGGATTCTCAAAGTTCAGCCTAAAGTACGTGTTCTGGTCCTGACCGCCCACAGTGAACCGCCCTTGCCGGCGCGCCTGCTCGACTCGGGCGCTTCGGGCTATCTGACCAAGGCCTGCAATGCCAAGGAATTGATCCGGGCGGTTCGCAAGGTGATTTCAGGTGAGCGCTACATCGGCTCGGACATCTCCCAGCAGCTGGCAATTTCCCTGTTGCCGGGCGCGCCGCAGTCGCCGTTTCAGGATCTGACCAGCCGGGAGATGGAAATCGCCCTGATGCTGACCCAGGGAATGAAGGTTCAGTCGATCGGCGAAGTGCTCAACGTCAGCCCCAAGACGGTGGCTACCTACAAGTACCGCATCTACGACAAGGTTGGGGTAAGCAATGAGGTTGAGCTGCTGCGCACGGCCTTGCGCCACGGCCTGGTAACGGGCGATATGTAGCCGCGCCGGGGCTTCGGCCCCGGCACGGCAATCCGATCATCAGTCTGAGTCCTTCAGACGATAAATTCCGCTGCTTTCGGGCACTGCGGTACTGGCGCTGCGCTGCTTGTTCTGGCCGGAATCACTCGCGCCGGAGTCCGGCTTGCTGGAGCTCTCGCTGGCGGCAGTTTTTGACGGTGTGCCTTGCCTGCTTGAAGCAGCCGGGCTGGATTCAGGCTTTGGAGCTGGCTCGCTGGAGCGAGCTGGAGCAGAGGACGGCTTCGCTGGATCGCCTGTTTTTTCGCTTGATGCCGGCTTGCTGGCCGGGCCAGATGATTTGTCCGACGACTCGGACGACGGAGCGTTCCGCTCGCTTTCGGGCTTGCGCGCAGCGCGGTCATTGTCTGAACTGGCACGGCCACCTTGTTCCGACGGAGTGGAGCGGCCGTTTTGGGCCGGCTGCTGTTGGCTCTTGTCCTGGCCGGTTGCGCTGTCAGCAGAAGCAGTGCGCGGCTGCGGTTCCGGCTTGTTGTCAGAGCCTTGTTCCTGGCCGGAATTCTGACCCGACTCCTGTGTTTTGGATGTCTGGCTGCGGCGTTTCTTGCCGCCGCGCCGACGGCGCTTCTTTTTTGAGCCCTGCGGCGGACCACTTGCCTGAGTGTTGCTGTCCGGCGTGCTGGCGGCCTGCTGCTCGGTGTCGCTGAGCTGGTCCAGGATGTGCTCGCGCACGTCCATGTTGGCGGGCAGTCCGCGGTCGCTCAGGATGATCTCGCCGGCCTCGGGGCTGTTGAGCATCCAGTCGATGAAGGTGGCGGCTGCCTCCGGGTAGTCGGAGCCGGCCGACATCGACAGCGCCATCGCCGGCTTCTGGAACAGACCGGTACGCTCGAACTCGGTCTCACCGGGGTAGCGCAGCAGCTGCAGGTCCCGGCCGGACGCGCTGGTGATCGCCTCGAGCTGGTTGGTCCAGAACCTGGCGATCGCACCCTGGTTGGTGGCGATGAGCGACTGCTCGGGCCCACCCGCGTCGATCTCCAGCGAGAGGCTCGCCGGCGGGGCGCCGCCGGCCTCGATGAGGTCGAGGCTGCGCTGCCACAGCTCGGCCGCGATCTCCGGCTCGAAGCCGATCTCGCCCTCCTCGTTCCACAGGTTCTGGCCGTGCTGACGGGCCCAGATGCTCAGGTCGGGCTCGATGAAGCCGAAGTCCTGGGCGCCGTAGGTGCCGTCGGGGGTGTTCTCGGTGATCTGCACCATGAGGTCGTGGTAGTCGTCCCACGTCCAGGTCGTGTCGTCCGGCATCTCGACGCCGGCCTCCTCGAACAGCTGCGGGTCGGCCATCATCACGCGGACGTTGACGCCGGTGGGGATCCCCCACAGCCCGCCGCCGAACTCACCCGAGCCGAGGATCGACTCGTCGATGTTGGAGGTGTCGATGTCGTAGTCGGCCAGGTTGGCCAGCACGCCGCGGTCGGCGTACTCCCGCAGGTAGCGCTCCTCCTGCATGAGGACGTCCGGGGTGTCGCCGCCCGCGGTCTGCGTGGCGAGCTTGTCCCAGTAGCCGCCCCAGTCGGTGTAGTCCGGGGTGACGGTGATGTCCGGGTGCTCGTCCTCGAAGGCGTCGATGAGGTCCTGGTTCATCTGGTGGCGGGTGTCCGAGCCCCACCAGGAGAAGCGGATGGTCGCCTGCTCGCCGTCACCGGCGTCGGCGTCGGCGCCGTCGTCGGCGTCCTCGGTCTCGGCGGGGTCGTCGCCGGCGTCCGGCGCGGCAGGGTCCTCACCCTGGCCGCAGGCAGCGAGGGCCAGCGAGCCGGCCATGACGACGGCGGCCGTGCGCAGAACCGTACGGCGCCGCGTTGCGATTCGTGTGTCTCTCATTCGTGGTTTCCCTGTGCTACTTGCTGGACGGCAGGTCTCCCTACCGGCTCGACCCCTCGTTGGGCCAAGTCTTGGGGGGATACGGGGGTTACTTCAGGCCAGTGGTGGCGATCCCCTTGACCAGGTACTTCTGGCCGAAGAGGAAGATGAGGAACAGCGGGATCAAGGAGACGATGGACATTGCGAACATCGCCCCCCATGAGCTTTGCCCGGTGGAGTCCAGGAAGGACCGCAGAGCGATGGGCACCGTGTACACGTCGGGGTCGGTGAGGAAGATCAGCTGGGAGAAGAAGTCGTTCCAGGTCCAGATGAAGGTGAAGATCGCGGTCGTGGCCAGGGCCGGCAGGGACAGCGGCAGCATGATCTGGAAGAAGATGCGCGGGTGTCCCGCGCCGTCGATCCGGGCGGCCTCGTCCAGATCCTTGGGGATACCGCGGAAGAACTGCACGAGCAGGAAGACGAAGAACGCGTCGGTGGCCAACAGCTTGGGCACGATGAGCGGCAGGAAGGTGTTGATCCACCCGAGCTCGGAGAACAGCACGTACTGCGGGACGATGACCACGTGGATCGGCAGCATGATCGACATCAGCATGATGGCGAACCACAGCCCGCGGAACTTGAAGTTCAGCCGGGAGAAGGCGTAGGCAGCCAGCGAGCAGGAGACGAGGTTGCCGACCACCGCGCCGGCCACGATGATCCCCGAGTTGATGAGGTAGTGGCTGAAGGGGTGCAGCAACGCGTTCCAGCCCGCGGAGTAGCTGTCCAGGGAGACCTCGGAGGGGATCAGCCCTGGCTCCCGGAAGATCAGCGCGTCCGGCTTGAACGAGGAGGCGATCATCCACAGCAGCGGGTACAGCATGATGAACGCCGCGAAGATCAGCACCAGGTGCTTGAGCACCGGGCGGACCCGGGTGGTCCAGACGGACCGTCCCGGCTTGGGCGGCAGCGGCCGTACGGCGGTGACGGCGCGCGCAGCCGCGGGCTGGTCGCCGGCGCCGCCCTGACGGTCCGGCGGCGTGAGCACCTCGGGGCGCGAAGGAAGGTCAGTCATTGTAGAACACCCAGTACTTGGAGGCGAAGAAGTTCACGGCCGTCATCCCGGCGATGATCATCAGCAGGAACAGGACTTTGGCCACCGAGACAGGCTCCGCCCCGGTGGCCATCCCATAGATGACCGTGAGCGAGGCACCGATGCCCACCCACACCGCATAGGCCGTGCCCAGCGGAATCTGGTTCATGTTCTGCCGCGTGCCGCCCTGGAACCCACCGAGGCGGTTGTAGCCGTAGTTGCCCACGTAGCTCAGGTCGAGCGACGAGGCCCACGGCAGCGCCATCTGGACGCCCGCGTTCCACTGCACCGACGACGGTACTTTCGCGTCGTACTGGAAAGTGACGAGCGACGGCGCCCCGATGACGGCCGGCAGCGCCGGGTTGCCGATGTCCGAGACGCGGCTGTTGTAGATCCGCGTCAACGTCGCC
>CALEIM010000017.1 GCA_937876395.1 uncultured Wenzhouxiangella sp.
CGGGCGGCCGCTGCGCAGTGATTCGTCGAATTCGCGCTGCAGGACCTCCTCCAGCGTGAGCCGGTTGTAGGCCCCCGTGAGCGGATCCCGGCGCACCTGGTCCGCGAGCTCGGCCACCTTTGCCTCGGCCTGGCGGGCGGCTTCCCGTGCCTGGGCGGCATCGCGCGCGGCCACGGCGGCATCGCGGGTAGCGTACATCTGCTCCAGTTGGGCTTTCGATACATGCTGATCCCGGGCCAGCTCCAGATAGCGCTGGTAGTTGGCTTCGGCCTCGCGCACGGAGGCCTCGCTGGCGTGCAGATGGGCGCGTGCGGCGTCCACTTCGGCCTGCTGCTCGACTGCGCTCAGGCGCACCAGCACGTCGCCGGCGGCCACCCGGTCGTTGACGTCATGAACGACTTCGGCTACCCGACCGCTGGTCTGGGCGCTCAGCACCGCCCGCTGCACCGCCTCGACCACGCCATCCCAGGCGCGTCCCTGAGCGATGGCGGGTTCGGCGACGACCAGGGTCTCCAGACCTGTGATCGGCCCCGCTACGCGCGCTGCATCGTCGCTGCTGCAGGAGGCCAGCGCAGCGGCCAGCAGCAGGGTAATGCCGCTGCCGGCCAGGATTGGTGACAGTCGTCTCCGGGGGTTGTGCTGCACCCGTTGTCCCTTACTTGAAGGCGCAGCCGCTGGAAATGCCGAGCTTCGCAAAGATCTTCGCGGCGGGGCAAAAGCCGGTAAAGCTGGCTTGCAGCAGGTTCAGGCCGACAAAAGCGGTCAGCAGTAGCCACCCGGGGGAAACGAAATAGCCCAGGGCAAGACTGAGAAGGATCATTACGCCGGCGAAGGCGAAAATTGCGCGGTCAAGGTTCATGGCAGTTCTCCTTTGGGTTCTGGTTTGTCCGGCGAATTGTGCGCCGTATATACGATGTATCTAAATTAGCATTTTATTTAATTAGAGTCAACTGATATTATGAGTGGCATACTGCACCCGGTCCGATGTGCTGCACGATTGAAAACACAGGTGAAATGAACATGAGAAGTATCCAGACCCGTTCCGAGTTCAAGCTGGATGCCATGCAGGAGCACGCTGGCGAAGCGGCGAAGCTGCTCAAGGCGCTGGCCAACGAACGTCGGTTGCAGGTGCTGTGCCTGCTGGCCGGCGGTGAACGTTCGGTCGGCGAGCTCAACGAGCTTCTGGATCTGAGTCAGTCGGCGCTGTCGCAGCATCTGGCGGTACTGCGCGAGGAGGGTCTGGTGAATACCCGCCGCGAGGCACAGATGATTTACTACTCGCTGACTCCGGGACCGGCGGGCGCGGTGATGGAGACCCTGTACGGTATTTTTTGCGGCGAAATTTAACCCGGCAGCAATTGAGGAAAACCACTGAAACCGTAGATTGTGTAGAAGAACGCAGATTCAAAGGGTGGAAGATCAGAACAGACGTCATCAGGACCCACCCGGCAGCCGGTCCACATACTATCGGCTGGACTCGGTTTGCCGACTGACGGGGGACCGATTGGAAGCCGTTGGGCGGTCATGCCCCAGGTGCTTTTCCATGCGCAGGCCGTCCTGGCCACGCTCGTAGTAGCCTGGTAAAGGTCTGAGGAGTTGGTAGCCCAGGCTGCGGTACAGGTTCAGTGCTGAATGGTTGTCCTCGGCTACTTCCAGGTGAATGTGAAGCATGTTTCCAGCCCGTGCCGAGCGCTCCATGGCTTCGACCAGCGTTCGTGCCAAACCCTGGCCGCGCGCTTGTGAATGCACAGCCAGAGAATAAATACGCGCCACAGACGTGCCACGGTGAAACAGTACCAGTCCATAGGCAATGATTGGCGCTCCGATCACCCATAGCTGCGCCTGGCTTTTGGTCAGAAAATAGCGGAAACTTCGCCTGCTTAGCCGGTCGTGTTCGAAGCAATGGCTCTCGAGCGCGAGCAGGGCATCAAGATCGCCTGGATCAGCCAGGCGGAGGCCTATCGGTTCCATAAGATAAACCCCAATGTCGGGGTAAAGCTTGAATCGGTGTCGGGTTTTGCCATACTGACACTCAGGCAATGGCCTGGAATGCGGGAGTTCTAGAGTATATGACATTAGTATGGCCCAGCTAATATGGCCCAGCTGAAAATTGTGATCGAAAGCGCATCCGACTGGGCGCCGTTTTACCCCTCCGAGGATGTCATCCTGGCCGGCGATTATCTGCGCCAGCCGGTATCAAAGGAGCGCTACAAAGTCATTAACCTGTGCCGTCAGTACACCTACGCCAGCATTGGCTACTATTGTTCGCTGCTGGCCGAGGCGCGCTCGCATCAGGTGATCCCTGCCGTCAAACACATTCAGGATCTGTCCCGGCGAATCTGGCTTGGGGTGATCAACGTCGATGCCCAAAAGCAGCTTAGCGCCGTGGCCGGAGATAGCCAGGAGTATTCGCTATGGATTTACTTTGGCCTGACCCAGGAGCCACGGCTGAACGATCTGGCCCGACAAATTTTTGAACAGCTCCCCGTACCCATACTGAAAGTGTCTTTTCAGCGCAAAGACACTTGGCGTCTGGCCGGGGTGGAGGCGGGGGCGATCAACAGTCTCAAGGAAGCGCAGCAAACCGAGTTTGCCAATGCGCTGGACAATTACAGCCGCCTGGTTTGGCGCAAGGCCAGGGTGCGCAAGCACTATCGCTACGATATGGCCATCCTGGTGGATCCGCATGAGGCCTTTCCGCCCAGTAACAGCGTGGCCATCAAGCGGTTTATCAAGGCGGCAAAAAAACACGATATTCTTGCCGAAACCATAACTCGCAAAGACCTGGGCAAGCTGTCCGAGTACGACGCTCTGTTTATCCGTGCGACTACGTCCGTAAACCACTACACCTATAAATTTGCCCGCCTGGCCCAGGCCGAAGGCTTGGTGGTGATGGATGATCCGGACTCGATTTTGCGCTGCACAAACAAGATCTACCTGGCGCAGCTTTTGGAAAAGCACGGACTACCAACGCCGAAAACACGCATTCTGGCCCGCTCGGATTTGCGCAATATCGATACACTGCTCGCCGAGCTCGGCTTGCCCATCGTACTCAAGGTGCCGGATGGTTCGTTTTCGGTCGGCGTAAAAAAAGTGGCCGGCCGCGACGAGCTCATCACCGAACTGAAAGCCCTGTTCAAAAACAGCGCCCTGTTGCTTGCGCAAGCCTATGTTTACACCGAGTTTGATTGGCGCATCGGCGTCATGAACAATCAAGCCGTGTATGCGTGCCGGTACTACATGGCTAAAAACCATTGGCAGATATACAACCACGCGGGCAAGTACCACAAAAGTGGTGGCTTCGATGCCATACCCACCAGTGAAGTCCCCCAAGCCGTGTTGAAGGCTGCTCTCAACGCAACCAGGTATATCGGCAACGGTCTGTATGGAGTGGACATCAAGCAGTCGGGCGAGGCCGTGTACCTGATTGAAGTCAACGACAATCCTTCCATCGAATCGGCGGTGGAAGACAAATTGCTGGAAAACAGACTGTACGAAGCCGTCATGGGCGAGTTCAAGCGCCGACTGGACCTCCGCTAGCGCAGCTTGTCGCATGGTGCCGTATCGGCCGGTGGCGAAATCCGGCACGGCATCTTCCACCATTATCCCGCGCCCTACTCCCGGGCGTCGTTCTCGTCAGGATTGTGGTCACGATCGCGACCACGTTCACGAATGGTTTTGCCCGGATCAACCAGGGTGCGTTTGGGCGGATCCTGCTCGGGTACGTTGTCATTGCCCTCGACGCGGTCGCGGTAGAGCGCGGCCCGGCTGAGCATCACCAGGGTGACCGGCATGGTGATGGTGACAAATACGCCGATCAGAAACTCATGGAACACCGGGCGCGTCTGCAGCACGCTGAAACAGACCATCGAGGCCATCACGATGCCGCCCGTCCCCCAGCTTGAGCCCAGCGTCGGGGTATGGATTCGATCGTAGAAATCGCGCAGGCGAAACAGGCCAAAGGAGCCGATCAGAGTCAGCGCGGCGCCAATCACCAGAAAAGCGGCCACCAGCACGGCGGCCCACAGCGGAAGGTCGGCGGCATGGCTCATTCGATCACCTCACCACGCATCAAGAACTTGGCCAGTGCGACCGTGGCCACCAGGCCGGTGATGGAAATGATCAGCGCGATTTCAAAATACAACAGGTTGCCGGTGCGGATGCCGAAGACCAACACCATCAGCATCGAGTTGATGTACAGGGTATCGAGCCCCAGTACCCGGTCTTGCGCGCGTGGCCCGCGGAGCATGCGGATAAATGCAAAGATCATGGCCAGGCCCAGCGCAATCTGAGCAAAGGTGACGGCCCACAGGAGAATCGTGGCGCTCATTCGAAGATCTCCAGCAGCAGGTATTCATAGCGGTTCTTGATCAGCTCATACCAGGCGTTTTCATCGACCAGATCAAAGACATGAACCAGCAGGGTATCGCGTGCGGAGTTGTAGTCGATCCAGGCCGTGCCCGGTGTGCTGGTGATGATCAGCGACAGCACGGCCAGGCCAGTTTTATCGCGCAGGTCCAGGTTGATGGTGATAAAGCCTGAGCGGCGCTTGCGATGCGCGCCGCGCAGGATGATGTTGGCGACCGCGATATTCGAGCGCACGATGTCATGGAACACGATCAGAAACAGTCTGGGCAGCAAATCCCAGCGCCGCCAGTGCGGTTTGGGCGGGTGCAGTGCGGCCACACCTTGAGCGGCGATCAGGGCAACCGCTGTGCCGAGCAGGAACTGACCCAGCGACCATCGGGTCAACAGCAGCCACATGATGATCAAAGCGATGATCATGGCCGGGTAGGGCAACAGACGCTTCATGGCGAGACCTCGCCGGACGTCGTTACCGGTGCGTCCATGACGCTGTGAATATAGTCCTCCGGCGCGTGCAAGGCCAGGGATGTGGCATCCATGAAACTCATGACCGGCCCGGCCAGAATGGTCAGTGCCACGGTCAGAGCCAGGAGCATGGCAATCGGCACGAACTCGATGACCTGCATAGGTTGAATGGGCGAATCTCCGGATGCCCAGAAGATGCGGATACCGGCTCGTGACATGGCGACCAGCGCGGCCAGACCCTTGGTGCGGAGGAGTCACGCGAGTTCAGCGTCGGTGACCCGCTGCCGTTCCTCCGCCAGCCC
>CALEIM010000018.1 GCA_937876395.1 uncultured Wenzhouxiangella sp.
CCCCGGCCCGTTTGTTGACTGGCGCTTCCTGGCCAGCGCGGAACAGGCTGCCTGCACCGGCGCTGACACCGGCTGGCAGCCTTTGCCGCTGATCGAGGAACGCGCCGGTCAGGCGATCTGCGCGGCCCCGCTATGGATCAAGAACCACTCACACGGTGAGTTCGTGTTCGACTTTGCCTGGGCCCAGGCCTCGACCGAGGCCGGCATGCCCTGGTACCCCAAACTGCTGGTGGCCGCGCCTTTTACACCAGTCAGCGGGCCGCGCCTGATCGGCAGCGAGCAGAATCCTGATGCCGCGCTCAAACTCATCGAACGCATTGAATCCCGGGTCGAGGCCGACGGCCTGTGGTCGGCCTCGGTCAACTTCTGCAGCGCATCCGATGCTGAGGTGCTGCGCGCGGCCGGCTGGCTGGAGCGATTCGACTGGCAATATCACTGGCACAATCCCGGTTACGCCGATTTCGACGATTTCCTCGCCGGCCTGAGACACAAGCCGCGCAAGAACATCCGCGCCGAACGGCGGCGCGTGCATGAAGCCGGCTGGCGTTTTCGCTGGCGGGATGGCAGCACGCTTTCTGCGCCCGAGCTGGATTTTCTCGACCGCTGTTATCGGAGCACCTTTGCCGTTTACGGCAACTGGCCGTCGCTCAATCGCGATTTTTTCGGCCTCAATGCGCAGCGTTTCGGTGCGCAGTTTCTGGTCTGCATTGCGGAACTGAACGGGCAAGACCTGGCCTGTGCGATCTTCTGGCGCGATGACAGCCGGCTTTACGGTCGCTACTGGGGCAGCCTGGTCGAGTCGCGCGATCTGCATTTCGAGGTTTGCTACTACCAGGGCATTGAGCTGGCAATCCGCTTGAATTCAAGCTGGTTCGAACCCGGCGCCCAGGGAGAACACAAGATCCGCCGCGGCTTTCTGCCGATCAAGACCCGCTCGTTCCACCACATTCGCCATCCGGGCCTGCGCCAGGGTGTTCAACACTGGCTGGAAGAAGAAGCACGCTTTCTCAATCAGCGCCGCGTCCAGCTCGACGCACTCGACCCGTTCCGGAGCGTTCGGTGAACTCTGCTACGCCCCGCCTTGGCGACGCAGCCGACAGCGCGTTTCCTGACCCGCTGGCCAACCCGCGTGAAGACGGACTGCTCGCCTGGGGTGGCGATCTCGAGCCCGAACGCCTGCTCAACGCTTATCGTCGGGGCATTTTCCCCTGGTATGAAGCGCCCGGCCCGATTCTGTGGTGGTCGCCGGAGCCGCGAGCGGTCATGCTGCCTGGCGGCATGCACATCTCCCGGCGCCTGCGACGCAGCTTGCGTCAGGCACGCTTTTCAGTTTCCGCCGACAGTTTCTTCGAGCAGGTGATTGAGGCCTGTGCCGAAGCTCGGGAGCCGCACGGCGGCACCTGGATCAGCGCCGAAATGCAGAGCGCCTACGGCCGCCTTTACCAGCTCGGCCATGCGCACAGCATCGAGATTCTGGATGAGCAGGCCACGCTGATTGGCGGCCTGTATGGCGTGGCTATCGGGCGGATATTTTTTGCCGAATCAAAATTTCATCGCCGCCGCGATGCTTCGAAAATTGCCCTGGCCGTTTTGATGCGGGCACTGGAGGAGTGGGGTTTTTTGCTGTGCGACTGCCAGCTCTGGAACCCGCATCTCGAACGCCTCGGCGTCAGCCTGCTGTCCGGCGAACTGTTTCAAGCCGCCCTGGCGCGTGGGATTGGTGAAAAAGCTGCCGTCGAGGACTGGGCCACAGAAATCGTCAAAATCGATCCAGGAAACCTCTGATCACGGTCAGAGGTTCCTTACGTCGCCTGGAGCGGAAAAAAGCTTCCTCAGGACATCATCTTCAGGTCGTGGCCCGCGCGCGCTCCGGGCCAGGTTCAGCGTGCCCTCGGCCAGCGCAGAGAACAGCGCCGTCTGATCATCCCCAAGGCGCGCGACGGCTGCTTGCAGCCGTTGGCATGCGTGGATATCCGCACGCTCGATCGGACCAGTCAGAGCCTGCTCGGGGCGACGCTCTACAAGACTTTCCAGCGTTCCAGCCTGCAGATCACCGAGAATCTCCGCGGCCTGAGACTCCGGCAGACCGGCGGCTGCGGCAAGCTCTCTGGCCAGCGCTTGAACCGTGACCAGAAAATTACTGGCGACCACGGTGGCCGCGTGCCAGGACACTTTGTCGGCCGGCTTGAAAGCCAGCCAGCGCGCACCAGCGGCCGCAAACACCGGCTGCAGCGCGTCGACTGCGGAATCATCGCCCTCGGCAACGCACCACGTGCCGGAAAAGCGTGCCGCGGCCCGGGTCGGGTCGGCAAAGGCGCGCACCGGGTGAACGCTGGCTACCCGTTTGCCCAAACCCGACAGCACGGCCGATGACACCGAGCCGGACAAATGAAAAGCCAGATCAGGATGGCCGGGCAGCGGCAGTTGCGCGGCCTGGAGTTGGCCATCCGGCAGACCGAGCATCAGCCAGTCACCATTGATTTGGCGATCCAGCTCGGCAACCGCCTGGCCGGCGCCGATAAAGGCCACCGCTTCACGCGCGCTGTCCACACTGCGATTTGCTATCTGACCGACACGAATCACCTCGGCGGCCAGCAGACAGCGGACGATGGATCGGGCCGCCCGACCGCAGCCCAGCACATGCAGCAGCGGCGGCGCGCTCATGGTTCAACCGCGTCCGGCACAGGCGGCAGCCGTCCCTGGCTGCGTTCAAGATAGGCGTCAAGCTGTTCCAGGCCTTCCTCATACTGCCGGCCGGCAAGGCGTGGCAGCACCAGGCCCAGATAGCGACCGACCAGATCCAGTGGGCCCAAGCTGGTCTGCATGCCCCAGCGCAACTGGCTGCCTCCAAAAATGTCTTCAACTTCCCACCAGCCGTCAAATTCGACTGAACCGCGCTCGACCACCAGGTCCACCCGCCCGGGCCGGACGGCGACAATGCGCAGGCGGCTTTCGTCGCCATGCTCACTTTCTCGCCAGACCAGGGTTTGACCTACGCCCGGCTCACGACCTTCAATGTGCCAGACCGTTTCCGGACGCTTGAGCAGCCACGGCGCCCATTGGCTGAAATGGCGCAAATCGGCCAGCACCGGGTTGACTACGTCCGGCGAGTGGGCCGTGTCGAGATTTCTCTCGACATGAACTTTGGTCGGCAGCAAAAAGCCGATCATGACCAGCGCCACCACCAGGGCAAGCAGGGTTCCAAACAGTTTCTTTACCACGGTTTTTCCATCTCGGTTGAACGCTTACTGGCACAGCAGCCTCAGGGCCAGCGATCGGGCCGATAGGCTTCGTTGCTGGCATGGCTGTCTTCGTCTTCTTCCTCTTCCAGCTCCCAGTCATAGCGCTTGACCGGCGTGCGATCCCAGTTGCGAAACACAAAAGCCAGCACAATGCCGATGGCCATGCCGCTGGCATGCAACTCCCAGCTGGTCGAGGGATTGGCCGGCAGCACACCCCAAAGCATTGAGCCATACAAAAACCAGATCACTAACGACACGCCGACCGAACGCAGATCCCGGCGCAGTATGCCGGACACGAAAACAAAGGCCAGAATGCCGTAGATCAGACCGCTGGCACCGATGTGCAGATTGGATCGGCCGATGAGCCAGGCAATGCCGGCCGAGCCGACGTACATCAGCGGCAGCGCACGCAGGGCTGAATTCGGATACAGAAACAGCATTGCCACGCCGCCGATGAACAGCGGCACGGTATTGGAACCGATGTGGCCCAGGTGGGCGTGCAGCAGTGGCGTCGTGGCCAGACCGAGCAAACCAGCACCTTCGCGGGGCCGAAGTCCGAAACGGGTCAGTTCCAGGCCGGTGAGCTGATCGAGCAAAAATACCGCCCAGATGCAGATAATGAAGCCGCCGGTCAGCTTCATTGCCAAAACAAAGCTGCGGCGTGCCCCGGGCGAGCTCGTGTAGTCCGGATCCGGGCGATGCAGATGCATCAGGCGGCGCTGCCCTGCGGCAATACGCTGGCGATGCGGGCGTGACAATCGTGGCGCAGGCTGCGGGCATCGCCAGCTTCCAGACCCGTGGTCGTCAACGGCGGATGAATCACCAGCCGGACCCGCGCCGGGCGGATCGACAAACTGCCCGCCGGCAGCGCATTGCGGGTGCCGATGACGGTCACCGGCAGCACCGGCAGCTGCTGATCGACGGCGACCCGAAAAGCGCCCTTCTTGAACGGCATCAGCGACCCGCTGCGGCTGCGCGTTCCTTCGGCGAAAAACATCAGGCCCGTACCGCGACGAAGCCGCTTCACGGCCCGGTCGATGGCCTGTCGGGCCTGATCGGGATCGGAGCGGTCGATAAACACATGGCCGATGGCGCGGCAGCCGGCGGCCATAAAGGGAATGCGTCCAAGCTCAGCCTTGGCGACCCAGCGCAGATCCAGGCCGATCCAGCCGTAAATCACTGGAATATCAAACTGGCTCTGGTGATTGGCGACGACAACGTAGGACTGGCCCGGATCCAGGTGTTGCCGCCCTTCGACCTCAACGCGCAGTGGGACCAGCCAGGCCAGAATCCGCCCCCAGGGAACGGCCACGTACTGATTTGCCACACGCGGAGAAATCAGCGCCACCGGTACGGCCAAGGCGCCGCAGATCAGGGTAGTCAACACCGCCAGCGGCACGTAAATCAACCACTGGTAGAGCGGGTAGAGGTTCAGCCAGGCGGGCTGGTCAGAGGATCGAGAATGATTCATGGCCACATCTATCGTAAACGAAACAGGGGCGCCCAAGGCGCCCCTGTCCGTTCATTCAAGTCTGATTGGAGCTTGCCCTCAGGCCGCTTTGGCAGACTTGTTCTTGCCACTTTCGATAACGCGGGCCGAATCGCTGCCAATCTCGATCTTGCGCGGCTTCATCTGCTCGGGCAGTTCGCGCTGCAATTCAATGTGCAGCAGACCATTTTCCAGGTCGGCACCGGCCACTTTGACGTGGTCAGCGAGCTGGAAGCGTCGTTCGAAGCTGCGATTGGCGATGCCGCGGTAGAGAAAATCGCCCTTGTCGTCCGCGCTCCGTTCGGTTTCGTTCTTGCTGCCGGAAACCGTCAGGGTATTCTGCTCGGAAACGATGTCGAGCTCATCGCTGGAGAAGCCCGCCACCGCCATGGTGATGCGATAGCGATCCTCGCCAAGAGACTCGATGTTGTAGGGCGGGTAGCCGTTGCTGTCAACGCGCTGGGCGTTGCTCAACATGTCGGCCAGACGATCAAAGCCAATGGCTGTGCGGTACAGGGGTGAAAGATCAAACGTAGTCATTACCGTATCCTCCTCAAGAAGCAATCGGTGTTTTCAGGTTGTTTGTCCGCCCATAGCGGGCCGGACCGGGTGAGACCCCTCAACGGCGATCTCAGAGCCTTAATTGGGCATGGCTCTCGGCCATTTCAAGCCCGGTAGCGGGTTTTACAAACCGCCGGTAGTGAGCTTGACCGGATCGAGCAGCGCTTCCAGCTCTGGACGTGAAAGATCCGTCATCTCCGCGACCACGTCCAGAATCGGGCGACCCTCGGCGTAGGCTTTCTTGGCCGCGGCGGCGCCACGTTCATAGCCGATGACCGGATTGAGCGCGGTCACCAGAATCGGATTGCGCGCGAGAGCTTCTTCAAGGCGATCTTCACGCACGGTAAAGGTGGCAATGGCCCGATCGGCCAATAGCCGCGCGCTGGTGCCCAGAATACCGAGGCTTTCAAGCAGGCTGGCGGCGACGACCGGCAGCATGACGTTGAGCTGGAAATTGCCGGACTGTCCGGCCACGGTAATCGTGCTGTCATTGCCGATGACGCGTGCTGCAACCATGCAAACCGCCTCGGGAATCACAGGGTTGACCTTGCCGGGCATGATTGATGAACCCGGCTGGAGCGCTTCAAGCTCAATCCCACCCAGCCCGGCCAAAGGACCGGAGTTCATCCAGCGCAGATCATTGGCGATCTTCATCAACGCCACCGCCAGGCTCTTGAGCTGGCCTGAAAGTTCAACCGCCGCATCCTGGCTGGCAATGCCCTCGAACTTGTTGTCGGCCGAAACAAACTCAAAGCCGGTCGCTGCGGCCAGGTGTTCGACAAAGCGCTGCCCGAACTGCTCATGGGCATTGATGCCGGTTCCAACTGCGGTGCCGCCCTGCGGCAGGCGGCGCATGCGCGACAGGGCATCGCGGATGCGCTGCTCGGCGCTGTCGATCTGCGCCGCCCAGGTGTCGAGCTCCTGGCCCAGAGTGACCGGCATGGCATCCATCAGGTGGGTCCGTCCGGTCTTGGCGCGCTGGGAAAACTGGGCTGCGCGCTGTCCGAGAACCTTGCCCAGATGGCGCAGGGCCGGCAGCAGGTGCTCAGCCGCCACCAGACAGGCGCTGACCTGGATGGCTGTGGGTATCACGTCGTTCGAGCTTTGTCCCATATTGACGTGATCGTTGGCGTGAATGCCCAGCTCACCGTCGGGATCGGCCAGGTGAGCAATGACTTCATTGGCATTCATGTTCGAGCTGGTGCCTGACCCGGTCTGGTAGACATCAATGGGAAAATGCTCGTCGAACTTGTTGTCCGCCACCTGCTCGGCAGCTTGCACAATCGCTGCGGCGTGGCCGGCATCCAGCAGTTCCAGCTCGCGATTCGCTTCAGCGCAGGCCGCCTTGATCAGGCCCAGCGCACGAATGAACGGCGCCGGCATGGGCTGGCCGCTGATTGGGAAATTGTTGACTGCTCGCTGGGTTTGCGCGCCCCACAGGGCTCCGGCAGGCACCTGCAGCTCGCCCATACTGTCCTTTTCAATGCGGAATTCGCTCATGGTCTCTTGTCCAGTGCTGATTCAATAAACATCGGGAAACCCGACATTATAGCCGTCCCGCCGGCTCTGAAAGCCCGTTCGGGCCGGACCTGCCGTGAGATAATCCAGCCATGATTGACACCCTGATCGCCTGGCTGCGGATCGCCACAGCCAGTCTGTTGCTGACCGTCAACACGCTGGTCCACATTCCTCCGCTGTTGCTGGTCGCGCTGGTCAAACTGCTGATCCGGGCCGGACCTGTCCGGCGCGGCTGTAATCGCGCCCTGACAAGCATCGCGGCAAGCTGGATTGACATCAACTCCAGTTTTTTCAGGCGGCTCAGCGGCACCCGCGTGCTGGTCGACGGTCTGCCCGAAGCCAGAATGTCGGACCAGATGCTGGTGATCTGCAATCATCAGAGCTGGGTCGATATTCCGGTACTGCAAATGCTGTTCAATCGTCGCCTGCCGCTGCTGCGCTTTTTCCTCAAAAGCCAGCTCATTTGGGTGCCGCTGCTGGGACTGGCCTGGTGGGCCCTGGATTTTCCCTTCATGAAACGCTACAGCCGCGCGCAGATCGAGCGCCGCCCGGAGCTGGCCGGGCGCGATATCGAAGCCACCCGCCGGGCCTGCCGCAAGTTCAGGGAACTGCCGGTTGCCATCGTCAATTTCGTCGAAGGCACCCGCTTTACCGCGGCCAAACAGCGCGCCCAGAAGTCACCCTTTCGCCATCTGCTCAAACCGCGCGCCGGCGGCGTAGCGTTCACCCTTGATGCCATGGGTAAATCACTCGACACGCTGGTCGATGTAACGATTGCCTACCCGGCCGGCCGGCCCAGCCTGGCCGATCTGTTTGCCAGGCGGGTTCCCGAAATCCGTGTACAGATAAACACCCAGCCCATTCCCGACCGGCTGCGCGGCGGCGATTACCGGCTTGACCCGGAGTTTCGTCTGTCGATTCAGCGCTGGATCAACGAGCTGTGGACGCAAAAGGAGCTCAAGCTTGCCCGCATGCTGACAGCAGTACCGGAGTAGCAGGCCGCCACCACAGGACTCGCCGAGGCTGTCGGCATCGGTTGGTGCGGTATCATGTGCAGCTTGCTTCGAATCGATTGACTATCAGCCATGGACCGCCCTGCCCTGACCGCCCTTTCGCCGCTCGACGGACGCTATGCTGATCGTCTGGGCGAGCTGCGCGAGCTGGCCTCCGAAGCCGGCCTGATCCGACAGCGTGTGCGCGTCGAAATCGCCTGGTTCCAGGCGCTGGCCGACTGTCCCGAGTTCTGGCCTCTGCCGGCCTTGAGCCGCGGCGATCGCGCCTATCTTGATCGCCTGGCCGAAGAGTTCAGCGGCACGGATGCGGCGGCGGTCAAAGCCATCGAGCGCGCCACCAATCACGATGTCAAGGCGGTCGAATACTGGCTCAAGGAGCGCTTTGCCGAGCGCGATACGCTGGCGCCGTACAGCGAATTCATCCACTTTGCCTGCACTTCCGAAGACATCAACAACCTGGCTTGGGCGCTGATTATTCGTCAGGCGGTCAAGGCCGAACTTGATCCACTGCTGGCCAGAATCGATCAGGTGCTGACCAGAATGGCAAAAGATACCGCGGGGCTGGCAATGCTGTCGCGCACTCACGGGCAGACGGCCTCACCGACCACCCTGGGCAAGGAGCTGGCCAACGTCGTGTTTCGCCTGCGCCATCAGCGGCGAACGCTCCATCAGGTGGAAATCACCGGCAAGATCAACGGCGCGGTGGGTAACTTCAACGCCCATTACGCGGCCCTGCCCGAGCTGGACTGGCCAGCGCTGGCACGTGATTTTGTCGAAGATCTTGGCCTGGTCTGGAACCCCTATACCACGCAAATCGAACCACACGACATGATTGCCGAGGTGGCCCACGCGCTGAGCCGCATCAACACCGTCCTGCTCGACTTTGCCCGCGACGCCTGGGGCTACATTTCCTGGGGCTATTTTTACCAAAAGCTGGTCGACGGCGAGGTCGGTTCCTCGACCATGCCCCACAAGGTCAATCCGATTGACTTTGAAAATGGCGAGGGCAACCTCGGTCTGGCCAACGCCCTGCTCGGCCATCTGGCCGACAAATTGCCGATATCGCGCTTTCAGCGCGACCTGAGCGACTCGACCGTGCAGCGCTCACTCGGCTCAGCCTTCGGCTACTGCGCGCTGGGCTGGCAGTCGATACTGAAGGGTCTTGACCGAATCGCCCCGAACGAAAGCCGTCTGGCCAACGATCTGGAGCAAAGCTGGGAGGTGCTCGGCGAGGCTGTTCAAACCGTAATGCGTCTACACGGCGTGCCCGAACCCTACGAAAAGCTCAAGACCCTGACCCGCGGCCAGGGCATCACCCGCGATCGACTGAGAGATTTCATCGCCCGGCTCGACATTCCCGACGCCGACCGTAATCGCCTGCTGGCCATGACGCCTTCCACCTATACCGGAAACGCTGCAGAAATGGCGCGTTCGATCGAACGCTTCACCTGAAATCACCCGCTGCCGAGCGCCGACTGCGGAAGATTCCTGGCCCCACGTGTCCGGAAACCGCCGCCGTACACAAATGCATGCCCGGCATCGGTATAATTCCCATTCAACCCGCTGGCTCAACGATTCCCTGGCAGCAATCACATGACCGAATTTCTCCGGGACCAGTACCGGAACTCCCATCTTTCGGGCGTCAATGCCGATTATCTGGAAACATTCTACGAAGCCTGGCTGGATGATCCCAAATCCGTGCCGGAGCATTGGCAGACGCTCTTTTCGGGCCTGTCGCCGTCGGCCGATGGCGAAACTCGCCACCGCCGGATCGAGGCTCACTTTCGCAGCCTGGCGGTCAGCGGCCCTGACCTTGCCGTCAGCGCCGCCGAAGATTTCAAGCAGGCCGGCGTACTCAGGCTGATCAACGCTTACCGGGTGCGCGGCCATCAGCGCGCACGGCTGGATCCGCTCAATCTCAGTGTGCGCCCCGAAGTGCCCGACCTGGAGCTGGGCTTCCACCGCCTCGACGAGACCGATCTGG
Source organism: uncultured Wenzhouxiangella sp. (assembly GCA_937876395.1). Lineage (GTDB taxonomy): Bacteria > Pseudomonadota > Gammaproteobacteria > Xanthomonadales > Wenzhouxiangellaceae > Wenzhouxiangella. The sequence goes on from CALEIM010000018.1 coordinate 9,808, forward strand.
AAACTCGTTTCCACACCGGATCGCTGGCCGGGGCGGATCATCTGAGCCTGAAGGAAATCGTCGCGACCTGCGCGGAGACCTACTGCGGCAGCATCGGTATCGAGTTCATGCACATTACCGATACCAACCAGCGCCGCTGGCTGCAGCAGCGCCTGGAAACCGCGCGCGGCCATTACACGCCGGATGCCGACGAGCGCCTGCGCCTGTTCGACAAACTGGCGGCCGCCGAAGGTCTGGAAAAATACCTGCACTCGCGCTATGTCGGCCAGAAGCGCTTCTCGCTGGAAGGCGGCGAGAGCATGATTCCGCTGCTCGATACCCTGATTCGCCACACCGGCAGCCAGGGCGTGCGCGAAATGGTCATCGGCATGGCC
>CALEIM010000019.1 GCA_937876395.1 uncultured Wenzhouxiangella sp.
TGGAGGTGATCAGCGGCAGGTAGACACCGAGCACGCGGTGCAGCAGCGGAGCGGCATGGCGCATGTACAGCTCGGTGAGCTGGACCAGCGCGGCAATGACCAGGATGAAGCTGACAATGCGCAGGTAGTCCAGGCCGAGCGGAACCAGCAGCCACTCGGTGACCATGAAACTGGCCACCGAACTCAACGTCAGCACGAAAGCGGTCGCCACGGACATGCCCACCGCGGTGGAAACGCTGCCGGATACTCCCAGAAAAGGGCACAGGCCAAGAAACTGGACGAGCACAAAATTGTTGACCAGCGCCGCCGAAATGACGATCAGGGCCAGATCCATCGCGGTCGCTCTGCTATTTGATCCGCATGCCGGGCGTGGCCCCGCTGTCGGGCTCAATCAGCCAGGGTCGTCCGCCTTCGTCGCTGGCGGCCAGCACCATGCCTTCTGAAACGCCAAAGCGCATCGTGCGCGGCTCCAGGTTGGCCACGACCACGGTCAGGCGGCCGTCGAGCTCTGCCGGATCGTAGTGACCGCGCAGGCCGGCGAGCACCTGGCGGCGGCCCATGGCGCCCAGGTCCAGTTCCAGCCTGAGCAGTTTGTCCGCGCCGTCGACGGTTTCGGCCTTGACGATGCGCGCAACGCGCAGATCGGTATTGAGAAAATCCTTGAACTGAATCATGCCTTCATTCTCCGCAGTCTTGCTTGAGTCGCTGTCGTCAGGTGCTTCGCTTAAAGATTCTCCGCTGGCCTCGATCAGGGCATCAGTCTGTTTTACTTCAACGCGCTGCAGCAGCGGCTTGAACGGCCCGATCGTATGGTCCAGCAGAGGCGTGTCGATCCGGCTGAAATCATCCAGGCGGGTGTTGAGAAATTTTGCCGCCTGATCCGCGGTGAGTGGAATCACCGGTGATAGCCAGGTCATCAGCAGACGAAACAGGTTGAGTGCCTGGCTGCAGATGGCTACGATTTCGGTTTCGCGGCCTTCCAGCTTGGCCAGTTTCCAGGGCGCGCGCTCGTTGATATAGACGTTGGCCTCGTCGGCCAGGGCCATGATGCGGCGGATGGCGGCGTGGTAGTTGCGCCCCTCGAAGTCCGTGGTGATGGCCGGGTGGGCGGCCACGAAACGATCGTACAGCGCCGGGTCCGGCAGTTCAGCGGCCAGCCGGCCGCCGCCGAACTTGTGGATGAAGCCGGCCGAGCGGCTGGCGATATTGACCAGCTTGCCGACCAGGTCGGCGTTGACCCGGTAGCGAAAATCTTCAAAATTGAGGTCGATATCGGCCAGGCCCGAACCGAGTTTGGCAGCAAAGTAATAGCGCAGGTAATCCGGGTGCAGGTGCTCAAGCCAGGTGCGCGCCATGATGAAGGTGCCGCGCGACTTCGACATTTTGGTGCCGTTGACGGTCAAGAATCCGTGCGCGTAAACCCCGGTCGGACGCATCAGGCCCGCGCCTTCCAGCATGGCCGGCCAGAACAGGCAATGGAAATAGATGATGTCCTTGCCGATGAAATGGTGCATTTCGGCGTCAGATTCAGGCTTGAGCCACTCCTCGAAGTCCAGGCCGCGCTCCTCGCACACCTCCTGGAAACTGGCCAGATAGCCGACCGGCGCATCCATCCAGACGTAGAAAAACTTGTCGTCGGTGTTCGGAATGCGGAAGCCGAAATAAGGCTTGTCGCGGGTCACATCCCAGTCGCGCAGGCCGTCGGCAAACCACTCTTCGAGCTTGTTGGCCACCTCGTCCTGAAGCGTGCCCGAGCGGATCCACTGTTTCAAGCTGTCGCTGAAGGCGGACAGGGTGACGAAGTAGTGTTCGGTTTTGCGCATCACCGGCGTGGTTCCGGAAACGGCCGAACGCGGCTCGATCAGCTCGGTCGGATCGTAGGTTGCGCCACAGACTTCGCAGGAATCGCCGTACTGGTCCTTGGCGCCGCAGCGCGGACAGTCGCCCTTGATGAAGCGGTCGGGTAGAAACATTTCACGGCGGGTGTCGAAATACTGCTCAATGGTTTCGGTGCGCACCGCACCGCCCGCCTTGAGAGCCGACCAGATACGTTCGACCAGCAGCCGGTTGGTCTCGCTGTGGGTTGACGAAAAATTGTCAAAAGACAGCGCAAAGTCCTTGAAATCTCTCAGGTGTTCGGCGTGCATGCGCTCGATCAATGCTTCTGGGCTGATGCCTTCCTTTTCGGCGCGCAGCATGATCGGCGTGCCGTGGGCGTCGTCGGCCCAGGCAAACACGACCTCGTGCCCGGCGGCGCGCTGGAAGCGTGCCCAGATGTCGGTCTGGATGTACTCCAGCATGTGGCCCATGTGAATCGAGCCATTGGCATAGGGCAGGGCAGCGGTGACCAGGATGCGACGCTTTTTGGTCATGGTGTCGAAAAATGCTTGTTGGCTGTGAAGGTAACGCTCAATTATCGCACGGCCGCAGCGCGCTTTAAGGGGAAGACAATGGAGGGCAACGGAAGGCAACGGTTTACGGATTACGGTCCGCGGTGAAACGGGGTGGCGGTGGATCCCCGTAAACCGTCCGCCGTAAATCGTAAACCGTCAACCGACTCGGATTGGGTACACTATTGGTCCTGATTCAACGACCCGCTTTTTTGAACATGCAAATCGACGATCTCAAAGCCGCCGTTGGCGCCATTGAAGACCCGCATACCGGCCGCCCGCTGGGCGATGCAGTGCGTGCAGCCGCGCTCAATGAGCGCCGCGCGGCCGTTGATATTCGACTGGCCTATCCAGCCGCCGGCTGGCGCGAGGAGCTGGTCAAGCTGATCGAAACGCGCCTGCGTGCCAGCGGCGAAATTGATGCGGTCACCGTCGATCTGGACTGGCAGATTCCCCAGCACGCCGTCCAGGGCGGGCTCGATCCCGTCGAGGGCGTGCGCAATATCATTGCCGTGGCTTCGGGCAAGGGTGGGGTGGGCAAATCCACCGTCAGCGCCAACCTGGCCCTGGCCCTGCAGGCCGAAGGCGCGCGCGTTGGCGTGCTCGACGCCGATATTTATGGCCCCAGCCAGCCGCGCATGCTGGGCCTGAGCGGCAAGCCGGAAACGACTGATACGCGACGCATCCGGCCGATGATCGCCCACGGCCTGCAGGTGATGAGTATCGGCGTGCTGGTCGACAGTGATCAGGCGATGATCTGGCGCGGTCCGATGGCAACCCAGGCGCTGCAACAGATGCTGTCAGAAACGCTTTGGGAAGGGCTTGATTACCTGATTATTGACCTGCCGCCGGGCACCGGCGATATCCAGCTCACGCTGGCCCAGCGCATCCCGGTCGCCGGGGCCGTGACCGTCACCACGCCGCAGGAAGTTGCGGTAGATGATGTGCGCCGTGCGGTGACCATGTTTGCCAAAGTGCGTGTGCCGGTGCTCGGCGTAATCGAAAACATGAGCACCCACCGCTGCTCGAACTGCGGTCATGAAGATGCCATTTTCGGCTCCGGGGGCGGTGAGCGCATCGCCCGCGAAGCCGGCGTTCCGGCGCTCGGTCAGCTTCCGCTGGAATCTGCGCTCGGGCGCAGCACCGAGGAAGGCACGCCGATGGTCGCCGCCGACCCTGCGCACCCGACCTCGTTACGTTTTCGCGAGATTGCCCGCCGCGTGGCCGGGCGTCTGTCAACCCAGTCGCGTGAGGCGAAAATCCGCATGCCAAAGATTCGGATTACTGAATAAAGGCTTTAAGTCCGTCAGGTTTTCGGCAGGGTAACGCCGCGCTGGCCCATGTATTTTCCAGCGCGATCCGCGTAGCTGGTTTCACAGACCTCGTCGGATTCCAGGAACAGAAACTGGGCCACGCCTTCATTGGCATAGATCTTGGCTGGCAGCGGGGTGGTGTTGGAAAACTCCAGGGTGACGTGGCCTTCCCACTCCGGCTCCAGCGGGGTGACGTTGACGATAATGCCGCAGCGCGCATAGGTTGATTTGCCCAGGCAGATGGTCAGCACACTGCGCGGAATACGGAAGTATTCGACCGTGCGCGCCAGGGCGAAGGAGTTGGGCGGGATGATGCAGACATCGCCGGTGAAATCCACGAAGCTGCGATCATCGAAGTGCTTGGGATCAACGATCGCGGTGTTGATGTTGGTGAAAATCTTGAATTCATTCGCGCAGCGCCCGTCGTAGCCGTAGCTGGATGTGCCGTATGAAATCTGTTTCTCGCCCGAGTCAGACTGCCGGATCTGACCGGGCTCGAAGGGTTCGATCATACCGTGCTGCTCGGCCATTTGGCGAATCCAGCGGTCGGATTTGATACTCATGCTTGTTTGGCTGACTCCGTTGCAAGCGCGCGATTATCGCACGCATTGGGCTTTTGGTTGGTTGGTCGTTTGGTCTTTTGGACTTCAGCTTTGTGGTGGGGGTTGCTGGACCAGTTTGACGCTGGTTGTAAATAGCTGATTGCCGCGCAGGATTTCCAGCTCCAGCTCGTGCCCCGGGCGGTGGTTGACGGCACGCTGCATCAGCTCGCGGGCGCTGCGTACGGCCTCACCGTCGGCGCTGAGCAGGATGTCGCCGGGCTGAATGCCGGCGCGCCAGGCCGGGCCGCCGCGATGAACCTGGCTGACCCGCGCGCCCGGCTGGAGGGTCTGATCACTCGATAGCTGCAGGCTGACGTCGCTGAGTTCGGCGCCCAGCCAGCTCCTCACGACCCGGCCGTATTCGAGGATTTCATCACTCACCCGCCGAACGACGGCAACGGGAATGGCGAAGGAGATTCCCTGCGCGCCGGTTTCCTGGCCCATCGAGGCCGAGTTGATTCCGACCACCTCGCCGCGCGGATTGATCAGCGCACCGCCAGAGTTTCCGGCGTTGATCGCCGCATCGGTCTGGATGAAATCCTCATACGAGGCCAGCGCAAGATGGCCGCGGCCGGTGGCGCTGACAATGCCCATGGTGACCGTGTGGCTGAGTCCGAAGGCGTTGCCGATTGCCAGCACCACATCGCCGGTGCGCAGCTTGTCGTCGTCGGCCAGTGCGGCTACCGGCAGATTTTCCAGGTCGATGCGCAGCAGGGCCAGATCGCTGGCCGGATCGGCGCCGACCACCTGTGCGTTGGCGACCCGGCCATCCCACAGCGCCACCAGAATATCGTCGACGCCGGCAATCACGTGCTGGGTGGTCAGAATCAGACCATCGGTGGAAACAATCACGCCAGAGCCCAGGCCACGCCGCGGTCGAGTGACCATGCGGTCGCGGTAGATTGCGTTGAACAGCGGGTCGCTGAACTCCAGCCCAAGCGGCTCGGTGACCAGCGTTCGGGTGTACACGCTGACCACCGCCGGCGCGGTCCGGTTGACTGCCTCGGCATAGCTGACCGTCTGCGGCTCGCTGTTGGGCTGCCAGGCCGGAAGCAAATTCGGCATGAACCAGACCAATAAAAACGCAACGGCCAGACCGATCACCACAAATTGAACGGCAAAATGAATGATCCGGGTCATGGAGTTTGGGCCGACGGCTGTGCCAAGATTGAAACGGAATTCATTATAGTGGGGAGATTGTCCGCTAACCGAGCACTGAATCCGCCGCGGAACCGCCAAATACTCGCTAAAAGTGCAATTTTTCGCCTCTCGGGGCAGGATAGCGGTCTGGAATTGAGTATTTACTTAATTTTTCGCTAAAATAGGCGGCTGATCGCTTTTTTGTTTGATGGAGATTCGGCAGCCGCGGTCAAGCCCGGCCAAAAGTCCGGGTTTCGGGTCGTGTCGTTGAACGAGATGCTTTAAGGGCTTCGTTGTGGCGGCGTTTGCAAGGTTCTTGTCATCGGGAGTGTTTCATGTCGGAAACAGATTTGCTTGCCTCCATCCAGCCGCCGGAAAATCCCGGCCGCAGGCGCATGCTGACCTGGACGACTGGCGTCGTTGGCGCGGTCGGCGCGGGATTCGCACTGTGGCCCTTCGCCGCCTCATGGAAGCCGAGCGCGAAAGCGCATCTGATCGGAGCTCCGGTCGAGGTGCGGGTCAGTGTCATTGAACCGGGGCAAATGCACCGGGTCCAGTGGCGCGGTCAGACCATTGGCATCATGCGCCGCACTCCGCGCATGCTCGAAGATCTGGCCCGGCTCAACGAAAAGATGGCCGACCCGGATTCTGACGTTGCCAGCCAGCAGCCGGAATATGCCCAGAATGTGCATCGCTCGATTCGCCCCGAGTACCTGGTTGCCAATATTCACTGCACCCATCTGGGCTGTATTCCCCAGATATTGCCGGAGGTCGAGGCCCAGCCTTTTGATGCCGAATGGCGCGGCGGCTTTTTCTGCCCCTGCCATCTGTCGCGCTTTGACCTGGCCGGCCGGGTTTACAGCGGGGTTCCGGCCCAGCTCAATCTGCTGATTCCGCCGTACCATTTCATTGACGACGACACCATCCTGATCGGTGTCGGCCCTGAAGGAGCAGCGTGACCATGGCCAAGCCTGCGAGCAGTATCAACAAAAGCGCCAAGGCCGCCGGCGACTGGGTAGACCAGCGCCTGCCGGTCAGCAAGCTCTGGCGTGAACATCTATCCGAGTATTACGCGCCGAAAACTTTCAATTTCTGGTATTTCTTCGGCTCACTGGCGCTGCTGGTGCTGGTCAACCAGTTGGTTACCGGCATCTTCCTGACCATGTTCTACACGCCCGACGCCACTCTGGCTTTCGCCTCGGTCGAGTACATCATGCGCGACGTCGAGTGGGGCTGGCTGATCCGCTACATGCATTCGACCGGCGCGTCGTTTTTCTTTATCGTCGTGTTTTTGCACATGTTTCGGGCCCTGCTTTACGGGTCTTACCGCAAGCCGCGGGAGCTGATCTGGATTCTCGGCGTGTTCATCTTCCTGGTGCTGATGGCCGAAGCCTTCATGGGCTACGTCCTGCCCTGGGGCCAGATGTCCTACTGGGGCGCCCAGGTCATCATTTCGCTGTTCGGCGCCGTGCCCTATATCGGCGACGGCCTGGTGGAATGGATTCGCGGCGACTTCATGATTTCCAACGCCACACTCGGCCGCTTCTTCGCTCTGCACGTCGTTGCTCTGCCGCTGGTGCTGTTGGCTCTGGTTGTTCTGCATATCGTCGCTTTGCACGAGGTCGGCTCGAACAACCCCGACGGCATCGAGATCAAAAAGTACACCGATCAGCAGGGCAGGCCTCTGGACGGCATTCCGTTCCATCCGTACTACACGGTCAAGGATCTATTTGGTGTGGGTGTGTTCGCCCTGGTGTTTGCCTTTGTGCTGTTCTATGCCCCGGAAATGGGCGGGCTGTTCCTGGAGCCGGACAACTTCGTGCCGGCCGATCCCATGGTGACGCCCGAGCATATCGTGCCGGTGTGGTATTTCACACCGTACTACGCCATGCTGCGTGCCGTGCCCGACAAATTCTTCGGCGTGATGGTGATGGGCGCGGCGATCTTTGTGCTGTTTTTCCTGCCCTGGCTGGACCGGTCGCGAGTGAAGTCGATTCGCTACAAGGGCTGGCCGAGCAAGATCATGCTGGCCCTGTTCGTGGTGTGCTTCATTCGCTTGGGCATGCTGGCGCTGGCCGATGCTTCGCCCATGCAGTCGCTTGAGTCACGCATCTGGACGGTCTACTACTTCGCTTATTTTGCGCTGTTGCCGTTCGTGACCAGCATGGAAAAAACCAAACCGGAACCGGAGCGGGTGACCAAGTGATGAAACTCAAACTCTTTCTCGCCGCATCTGCGGTTCTGTTCACCGGCGCTGTCCTTGGCGCTGCCGGTGGCGCCCTGGAGAATGCGGATATCAACGTCAATGACCAGGCGTCGCTGCAGCGCGGGGCCTCGCTGTACGTCAATTATTGCCTGGGCTGCCACTCCCTGCAGTACATGCGCTACAACCGCCTGACCCAGGATCTGGGGCTGAGCGAAGAGCAGGTTGAAAGTTTCATGCTCTACGGCGATCAGGAGCTGGCTGACGACATGGTGCATACCATGGGCAACGAGCAGGCCGTGGAGTGGTTCGGCATAGCGCCTCCGGATCTCACGTTGACGGCCCGCTCGCGCGGCGTGAACTGGATTTATACCTACATGAAAAGTTTCTACCTGACCGATCAGGGCTGGAACAACACCGTCCTCGAAAACACCTCGATGCCGCATATCCTGTGGGAACAGCAGGGCATCCAGCGGGCGATTACCGAAACCCGGACTGATGACGCGGGCACGCAACATGTCGAAGTGGTCGGCTTGGAGCTTGATCAGGCCGGCACGCTTTCGCCGGCCGAATATGACGCCCGTGTTCGTGATCTGGCTGCGTTCATGCGCTACGCCGCTGAGCCGTCGATGCTTAAACGCGAATCGATGGGTATCTGGGTGCTGCTGTTCCTGGTTGTGTTTACCGGTTTGAGCTGGCTGCTGTATCAGGACTACTGGAAGGATGTGAAGTGAGCAAGCAGATGATCGCCAGCGGCCCTTGGGGCCGCAAACAGGGAGCGGCGTACTCATGATGGCCCTGTACTCTTCGGAAAACTGCCTGGACTGTCACCGGGTTCGCGTCGTGCTGGCCGAAAAGGGCATCAACGTCGAGATCATTCACGTTGAACAGGACCGCGCCGCCTCGGCCGACCTGGCCGAACTCAACCCCTATGGCGAGACGCCCACCCTGGTTGACCGTGATCTCAAGCTTTACGGCACCTGGGTAGTGACTGAATACCTCGACGAGCGCTATCCGCATCCGCCCTTGATGCCGGTAGACCCGCTGTCGCGCGCCTATCTGCGCCAGGCGATGTACCGTATCAATCGCGACTGGATTGAAGCCGCCAAGGTCATTGAGACCTCCAGCGGGCCGAAGAAGGTGGCTGCAGCCAAGAAGCAGTTGCGTGAGGAAATCATTGCCTCCGATGACCTGTTCGGTCTCAAGCCTTTTCTGCTCAGCGACGAGCTGACACTGGTTGACTGCGCGCTCACGCCCTTGTTGTGGCGCCTGCCGGCCTACGATATCGAGCTGACCGCCCGCAAGTCGCCGCATCTGTTCGCCTACACGGAGCGGATGTTTCTCCGGGATTCGTTCAAGCGCAGCCTGACCGAAGCCGAGCGCATCCTTCGCGAAGGCGAATAGGGCTCAGGCAGGGATCATATGCTGTCGAGTCGACCTTATCTGGTGCGCGCAATCCGGGACTGGATCGTCGACAGTGGCCTGACCCCACAAGTCCTGGTCAACGCAGCCGCGCCCGGAGTGGACGTGCCGCAGTCAAGCATTCAGGACGGTCGGGTGGTGCTCAATGTTTCACCAACGGCGGTGCGTGACCTGCTGATTGATGCTGATCTGCTGACCTTCGTGGCCCGCTTTGGTGGGGTGTCGCGGGCAGTCACGGTGCCGATCGAGGCAGTTGAGGCGGTCTACGCGCGCGAAAACGGGCACGGCATGATGTTTCCTGCTGACGAGTCCGACGACGAAACCGAGTCAGATACCAAGGCGGGCACCAGGACGGATCAACACGACGCCACAGTGCGTCGCCCCCGTCCCAACTTGAAAGTCATCAAGTAGGCCCCGGTTCGATCAAGCGCCCGCCGTCTTCAAGCTCGCCCCAAACCTCAAGAATCCGGGTGCCGCACAGACTCAGTTCGCCCCTGCGCCGTCCGCTGCCGTCCGGACTGAACTCGAAGTGATAGCGGCGCTTGAGGCGCAGGCCATCGCTGGTTCGGGTCGGGCGCAGCGAGCGCAGGGCAACGGTCTGATCCAGCAGTTGCCAGCCGTGGCGCTCACAAAAATTCCGGGCTCGCTCGCGGGCCTTGTCACGGGCGTTGACTGCCGATAGCCAGAACAGACCGGCAGCGGCCAGTACCAGCAGACCACCCAGGCCACTTTCCATGCCGCTCATCGCCGCGCCCGCAGCAGAACGTAGACCGCTCCAGTGCCGCCGTCGTAGGGTGGTGCTGAAGCAAAGGCGGCAATGCGTGCATGACGGCTGAGCAGGCGCGCTGTCAGACGCTTGAGTTGCGGACCGTCCGGACCCGAACGCAGGCCCTTGCCGTGAATGATACGCACGCAGCTCATGCGGTCCCGGTCAGCCTCGGCGATAAAGCGGCGAATCGAGTTGGTCGCCGCCTCAAGGTTCATCTCGTGGAGATCGAGCTCGTCTTCAATCCGCCAGTGACCGCGTTTGAGACGGCTCAGCACGCGGCGCTGCAGTCCCGGCATGAGATAGTAGATTTCCTCGCCGGTTTCGACCTCCGCATAGTCAAACGGCGCATTGGCCATCTCGTCGAGCGCGCGGGCCTCGTCGCGCTCGCGCTGGCTGGGCTGTGGTGGCGGTGGGGCAGGCCGCGAACGGTCCCGGTCGCTGCGGACACGGCGCAACGCACCCACCGTGCTGCGGAACAGCTCAAGATCATCATCGGACTCATTCATGACCGCTTCCTGGTTAGCCGCTTGGTTTATAGTTAAGGCTTTGACCTCCCGGTTCAAGCATGCATATCCTGATTGCCAATGATGACGGGCTGCACGCGCCCGGAATTCGCCTGTTGTACGAGCGTCTGGCCGAGCACGTTGATCGCGTCACCGTGGTCGCGCCCGACCGCGATCGCTCGGCGGCCAGCAATTCGCTGACCCTGGATCGACCGATTCGAGTGGAAAAACGCCGCGACGGCGTTTTCAAAGTATACGGAACCCCCACCGACTGCGTGCATATCGCCATCACCGGCCTGCTCGGCGATGAGCCGGACATGGTCGTTTCCGGCATCAATGCCGGCGCCAACCTGGGCGATGACGTGATTTATTCGGGTACCGTCGCGGCTGCGATGGAAGGGCGTTTCCTTGGTCTGCCGGCGATGGCCGTCTCGCTGGTCTTCGGCGACCGCGACCCGCACCATTACGCCACGGCCGCCGAAGCCGCCTGCCTGCTGATGGAGCAGCTCAAGGAAAAGCCGTTGCCGGCTGACACCATACTCAACGTCAACGTGCCCGATCTGCCGTGGGCCGAGATTCGCGGTTTCGAGACCACCCGCCTGGGCCATCGCCATCGGTCCGATGACGTTATTCCGCTGAAAGATCCGCGTGGACGCTCGTTTTTCTGGGTGGGTGCCGCCGGCGGTGAGCAGGACAACGGCCCGGGAACCGACTTCCACGCGGTGCGCAACGGCTTTGTCTCGGTCACGCCCATCCATGTCGACCTGACCCGCTACCAGGCACTTGAAGATGTCAGCCAGTGGATTGATTCGCTCAACGTCGGCCGCTATCGTCTAAGCCAGCGATGAACGAGCGCACGCACAACGGCATCGGCATGACCTCGGAGAAGACGCGCGAGCGCCTGATTCGCAGGCTGCGCGAAAAGGGCATTCACGACGAGCGCGTGTTTGAGGCCATGCGCCGCACGCCCCGGCACCTGTTTGTTGATGAGGCCCTGTCATCCCGGGCCTACGAAGACACTGCCTTGCCGATCGGCCGTGGCCAGACGATTTCACAGCCCTACGTCGTCGCCATGATGACCCAGGCGGTGATGCGCGACCAACCGCTGGGCAAGGTGCTCGAAATTGGTACCGGCTCGGGCTACCAGGCCGCGGTGTTGTCGAAACTGGCCGACAAGGTGTTTACTACCGAGCGCATCGGCGAGCTGCAGCGCGCCGCGCGCCAGCGATTCCATCGCCTGGGCCTGCACAACATCTACACCCGCCATGCCGATGGCCTTGAGGGCTGGCCGAGCCAGGCGCCGTTCGATGCCATTGTGGTGACCGCCGGCGGGCGGATTCCCGAGCAGCTTTACGCGCAGCTTGCCGAAGGCGCAGCACTGGTTGCCCCGGAGGATGCCGGCGCGTTTCAGCAGCTTGTGCGGGTGGTCCGTACGGCCGAAGGGCTGGAGCGCACCGAGCTGGGTGCGGTCACCTTCGTCCCGTTGTTGCAAGGCCTGGACTAAGCGCCGCGCGTGTTCAAATCCCTCTATGATCGAGCACTAGGCTGGGCGCGCCATCGTCATGCTCGACGCTACCTGGCGATACTGAGCTTTTTTGAGGCCATTTTTTTTCCCGTTCCACCGGATGTGATGCTTGCGCCGATGGTGCTTGCCGAGCGCCGCGCAGCCTGGCGCCTCGCCATGCTGACCACGCTGGCCTCGGTAGCCGGTGGGCTGGTGGGTTATCTGATGGGTTGGCTGGCGTTTGAGCTCGTCGCTCCGCTGATTGAAAGCGCCGGCCAGGCCGATACTTATCAGGCGGCCGTGGACGCTTTTGGCAAATACGGGGTTGTTTTCGTCATCCTGGGTGCGTTCACGCCGATTCCGTTCAAGATCATCACCGTGGCCGCCGGTGTGCTGCTGATGCCGTTGCCGGGATTCATTATCGGGGCATTTATCGGCCGCGGCGCGCGCTTCTTTCTGGTTGCTGCGATAATCTGGGCCGGCGGTGAGCGTGCCGCAGAGTATTTGCGCGAATGGGTGGATGCGATAGGCTGGGCTGTGATTGTTCTGGTGCTTGTCGGAGGCTTGATCTGGTGGTTTTGGTAGGACGCATTCGGCTTCCTGCAGCGCTGGCGATTCTTTTGCTGGCTGCAGGCTGTGCGCCGTGGCAGCCTGCGCCTGACCGATCACAACCACCGCCAGCGCGTCAGATTCAGACTCCACCGCGGTGGTACCCGGTCGAGCACGGCGATACCCTGTACTCGATTGCCTTTCGCTACGGTCTGGACTGGCGCGCCGTGGCTGGCTGGAACCAGATCAACGCGCCCTACACGATTCGCCCGGGTCAGGAACTGCGCATGAGTGCGCCACCACCGCCTCCGGCTCGCCAGACCGCGAGCACACCGGCAACCAAGCCGGTTGACACTCGTCCAGCTTCGCCGCCGCCGACAGCTTCTGCTCCGCCCCGTCCGGAGCCAAAACCGGCCGAACCCGCCCGGTCGGCACCGACCAGCACAACCGCCGCCGCTCCCCCGGCTGCCCCGCCGTCAGGCAGCAGTACAGCCGCCGCCCGAACGGTCAGCGGCGTGGCCTGGCAGTGGCCCACGGATGGTCGCCCGAGCCGGGCTTTTGATGCCGCGGCCAGCCGCAAGGGGATCGGGATAGCCG
>CALEIM010000020.1 GCA_937876395.1 uncultured Wenzhouxiangella sp.
CAGGTCGAGCCCGTTGGCGTAGTGGTAGCTGATGCCATGGCGCTGGCGCATGCTGTCGGCAACCCAATTGGTCGGCGTCGGCACCGAAATGCCGATCCCGTTGTCCTCGCAGACGAACAGGATCGGTGCGGAGAGATTTTGATGACGCGTCCAGGCACTCGCGTTGATCGCCGTCTGGGCGACGGCATGGTTGAGGCTCGCATCACCGAAGCTGCACACCACGATCGAGTCATCGGGGACCGGCAAATGATGACGGCCGCCTGCTCCCCGGGCGATCGCCAGGGCGGTGCCCAGCGCCTTGGGCAGGTGACTGGCGATGGTCGAGGTCTGTGGCAGCACCCACAAATCGGGGTGTCCCCAGACCTTGTGCCGCCCGCCCGAAGCCACATCGGCGCGCGCCGCGGCGAGGCTCAGGCAGGTGTCGTGAATAAAATCCAGGCCAGCTCGCTTGCGATAACGCTCGGCCATAAACGCCCCGGAGCGATAGTGCAGAAAGGCCGGATCAGTGGCCCGGGTCAGCCGGCCGAGCAGCGCGTTGCCCTCATGGCCGGACGAGCCGATGGTATAGAACACCTTGTTTTCCTGCCGCTTGATACGCGCCATCAGGTCAAGCTGGCGCGACATCATCTGGCTGTCAAACAGCTCGATCAGGTCGGCATTGGCCAGACCTGGCCGCTTGGCGACCACCACCCGACCGGTATCGATCGCGTCCAGGTGGTCGAGAAAATTTCGGTCAACAACTTCGGCGCGGTTGATCTGGCGATTCGACGCAGACTTCGACATGGGAAGCAACTCGGCCCTCTCAGACCTGTTTAAAAGGCGTTGTGCCCGGTCAACTCACGCCCGACGACCAGCTGGTGCACGGTCTCGGTACCCTCGTAGGTAATAACCGATTCGAGGTTGAGCGCGTGGCGAATGGCCGAGTGCTCCAGGGTGATGCCGGCCCCGCCCAGCAGGTCACGACATTCACGCGCAATATCAATGGCCATGCGCACATTGTTCCATTTGGCCATGGAGATTTGGGTGGGATGAATGCGATCTTCTTCCTTGAGCCGACCGAGGCGCCAGGACATAAGCTGCGCGGCGCTGATCCGGCGCGCCATGTCGGCAAACTTGATCTGAGCGCTCTGGGTGGCCGCAACCGGACGGCCGAACAGCTCGCGCTGTTGGCAATAATCGAGTGTCTCGCTGAGACAGGCAATGGCCGCGCCAATGGGGCCCCAGGTGATGCCGTAGCGCGCCTGACTAAGGCACGACAGCGGGCCTTTCAAGCCCTTGACGCCGGGTAGACGATTGGCGTCGGGCACGCGCACATTGTCAAAAAACAGCTCGGATGTCACCGAAGCGCGCAGCGACATCTTGGCATGAATATCCTGCGCGCCAAAGCCGGCAAAGTCTTTTTCGACCAGAAATCCCTGCACGCCTTCATCGGTCATTGCCCAGACGATGGCGATATCGGCAATCGAGCCATTGGTGATCCACATCTTGGCGCCGTTGAGCACCCAGTCCCCGCCGTCCCGCCGTGCCCGGGTTTTCATGTTGGACGGGTCCGAGCCGCCGTGTGATTCGGTCAGACCAAAGCAGCCAATCACTTTCCCGGCCGCCATTTCCGGCAGCCAGCGTTGCTTCTGCTCCTCAGAGCCGAAGGCGTGGATCGGGTACATGCACAGCGAAGACTGAACCGACACAAAGCTTCTCAGGCCGGAATCGCCGCGCTCAAGCTCCTGGCAGATCAGCCCGTAGCTGGTGGCGTTCAAGCCGGCGCAGCCGTAGCCCTCGAGACTGGAACCGAGCAGGCCCATCTCGGCAATTTCGGGAATCAGCTCGGACGGGAAACGGCCCTCATCAAAGCATTTTGGAATCAGCGGCAGCGCTTTTTCATCAACGAAGCGAGCGACCGCATCGCGAATCATCCGCTCCTCATCGCTGAGCAGCGGGTCAATTTCGAATAGATCCAGTGGATTGAGTGCGCGCATGGCCATTGCTGAAATCGCCCTGATGGAAATAAACCAGTTATTGTACGTTACCAAGACACGGGTAAGCATTGCTTGCGCCACATGCCTGCACCTCAAGCGCCGTTCGGCCCGATATCCGGGTGTCGGCAAGCCTACGCCAGGCCGGTCCCCTCTGCGGGCTGTGCTTGCGTATAATATGAAATTGATCAATTTTTACTGGCGACCATTCATGCTGAAGCAAATCGTGTTTCTTGCCCTGGCATCATTGCTGGCTCAGGGAGCCTGGGCCCAGAGCGAGGGGGATCCTGAGCGTGGCAAGACCATTGCCTACACCTGTTTCGGCTGCCACGGCATCCCGTACCAGATGAATATCTATCCCACCTATCCGGTGCCGAAAATTGGCGGTCAGACCGAGGGTTACATCATTTCCGCGCTGAAATCCTATCGTGCTGGCGAACGTCCACACGGCACGATGATCGCCCAGGGCAATACCCTCAGCGACCAGGATATTTACGACATTGCCGCCTACTTCGTCAGCATTCACGAAGGAGACGAGTCATGAAGGCAATCGCCCTGAACTTTGCAGCAGTGATCGTGCTCGCCCTGTACGGCGGTGAAGCGCTGGCCCAGCAGGGCAACGCCAGTCGCGGACTGGAAAAGTCTTTGGTCTGCCAGGCCTGCCACGGCAAGGACGGCACCTTGGCCATTGATGCCAACACACCGATTCTGGCCGGCCAGCACGCCGGGTATCTGGAGCATTCGTTGCGACAGTACCGTTCCGGTGAACGTCAGGATGCCCTGATGAATTCGTTTTCCGCCGATCTCAGCGATCAGGACATCGCCGACCTGGCAGCCTGGTATGCCAGTCAGGAAGGTCTGGTCGTGCCGCGCCTGAACGAACGGCGTTAGCCTGCCGGCGCACGCAGCGCATGTTTGGAATCAATATGAAAAAGACCGCCGGAACAGGCGGTCTTTTTTGTGCCCGAGTCGGGGCGCACTCAGGTCAGTAGTAGGGGTTCTTTCCCGAGGCGTGATCGGTGGCATCAACGACTTCGCGCACCTCGGGCAGCTCGCGGCGCAATGTCGTTTCGATGCCCTGCTTGAGGGTCACGTCCACCATGCCGCAGCCGTGGCAGCCGCCGCCGAACTGCAGCACGACATCCTTTTCGGCGGTGACCTCGACCAAACCGACCTGGCCGCCGTGTGAGGCAATCATGGGATTGACCCGGGTTTCCAGAACCCAGGCCACCCGCTCTTCCAACGGCGCGTCGCTGGCGGGAACCCGACCCTTGAGACCCGGCGCGCGAATGCTCAGCTCACCGCCCATGCGGTCGGTTTCATAATCGATCATCGCCCCGTCAAGCGCCTCGGCAGAGTGCTGCTCGACAAACAGGGAAAATGCCTGGCAGTCGATGCCCTGATCGGTGGACGCGTGTTCGCCCGGCCCGCAGTAGCTCAGCTCGACATCGGCCGAGGGCGTGTTGGGATTGACCACGCGCAGCCGCAGGTTGGTGCCGTCGGGCTGATGCTCAAGCAGGCCGGCAAAATAGTCTCGTGCAGCGGGGGTGACAGTCATCATGGCCAGGGAATCGGTTTTGAGGGTATATCCGAAATGTGCCGGCTGATCAGCCGCCTTTCAAGCGTGCGGCCAACCACGGCAGGGAAAAGTCATAGCGCCAGTCGATGCCCGAGTGGCTGCCGTCAAACTCTTCGTAGTGATGCTCGATGCCGGCCTGATCAAGCGCGGCGTGGAGCTGGCGGCTGCCGTAGTGGATGAAATACTGGTCGCGAAAACCGACGTCAATCCACAGCCCGCTCAAATCGGCAAGATGCTCACCCTCCCCGGCCACGCGCAGGGCCGGATCAAAGGCCAGCCAGCGCTGCCAGACCGATTCGTCGAGCTGGCAGCTGTGCAGATCAAACGGCAGACGCAGGCCCAGCGGGCGCCCGGCCTCAGGCGAATAGCTGGCCGCCAGGCACAGCGTCATCAGGCAGTGGAAGGTCGCGCCGGACGGGCGTTGAGCTCGCCAGAATGCGCGCACGAATTGCTCGATATCGCCGTCATGTCTGGCCAGAACATCGGCGGCGACCGGAAAATCGCGCAGGTAGACGCGGTCAAAGCCAACGTCGCCGGCGTGGCTGGCCGCAGCCGCCCAGTGACCGGGATGCGCCAGGCTCAGGTGCAGCGCGCCAAAACCACCCGATGATTTGCCAAACAGTGCCCGACCGGCCGGCTCGGCAACGGTCCGGAAAGCCTGGTCGATCGCCGGGATCAACTCCCTGGTCAGATAATCGGCATAACGGCCAATCGCCGGGCTGTTGAGGTACTGATTACCGCCGAGGCTGGTATAGCAATCCGGGAAAACGACGATGACCGGCGGCATCTCGCCGGCGGCAATCAATCGATCCAGACGCCGGGGCAAATTCTCGCCGTGGTTGCGCCAGCTAACCTGACCAGGACCAGCATTGGTATAGGCGGCCAGGCACCAGAGCACCGGATAGTGGCGCTGGCTGTCTGCGTAGCCGGCTGGAAGATAGATCGGGTGCTGCCTGACGAACGGGTCGCCCAGGGGATTGTCTGCCAACAGCGCAGATCGATGCTCGAAACTGACCACCTGTCCGCTGAGAGACGCGGCGGTCGGTCGCAGCGCTTGGCCTTCCGCGGGGTACATCAGCCAGCCAGCGGCACCACTTTCTGACCACGCCTGGGCACCTTCCCCAGCTCAGGTACCAGTTCAAGCAGCAGCTTTCTGAGTTCGGTATTGTCGTAACGCACAACGGCCGCCTCGGCCCGTCGGAGCTTGCCTTCCAGGTCGCTCAGCTCAGCGCTGGCACCGTGCGAGAGCAGGATTTTTTCGTGGGCGGTCGCGGCATAGCTTTCGTACTCGTGAAACAGTTCCTCGAACAATTTTTCGCCGGGCCGCAAGCCGGTATAGACAATCTCCACGTCACGGCCCGGCTCCTTGCCGGCTAAGCGGATGAGCTGTTCGGCCAGAAAGCCGATCCGCACCGGCTCACCCATATCAAGCACGAAAACTTCGCCACCGCGCCCGAGCACACAGGCCTGCAAAATGAGCTGCCCGGCCTCGGCGATGGTCATGAAATAGCGGGAAATTTCCGGGTGGGTCACGGTGACCGGTCCGCCGCGGCGAATCTGCTCATTGAAAAGTGGCACGACCGAACCGGTGGAATTGAGCACATTGCCAAAACGCACCGTGATGTAGCGCGTATCCGAGATCCGATCGAGATGCTGCACATAGAGCTCGGCGATACGCTTGGTCGCACCCATCACATTGCATGGATTGACCGCCTTGTCGGTCGAAATCAACACGAAGGTGCCGACCCCGTAGCGCTGCGCCGTATCGGCTACCCGGCGCGTGCCGAGCACGTTGTTGCGAAATGCTTCGCGGACCTGGTTTTGCAACATCGGCAGATGCTTGTAGGCCGCGGCATGGAAGACCACTTCCGGGCGGGTGCGCTGCATCACGGTCTCGATTGTTGCCGGATCACAGACATCGCCCAACACCGTCTCGATGACCAGATCACGAAACTCGGCCCGGAGCCGATAATCAATGCGATAGAGGTTGAACTCGCTGTTGTCGAGCACCACCAGACCGGCCGGATCCAGGCGGGCAATCTGTCGGCACAGCTCAGCACCAATTGAGCCACCGCCGCCGGTCACCAGCACGCGCTTGCCGGCCAGGCCGGCGCGGATCGATTCCCAGTCCAGCGACACCGGCTCACGACCGAGCAAGTCATCAATCGCAACCGGTTTTAGATCATCGAAGCGGGTCAGAGAGGCCCCAAGCTCCTTGACGGTGGGCACGGTGCGAAACTCGACGCCTGCCCGCTCACAGATTTCGACCACGCGCTGCATCTGCGCATTGGAAGCCGAGGGAATGGCGATGGCCGCCAGATCGATATCGGCCTCACGGGCAATCCGCGGCAGACTGCTGATATCACCAAGCACCGGAACCCCATCAATATCGGTCAGGCGCAATTTTGGGTTGTCATCCAGGAAACCCACAATTTCGAAGCCTCCACGGCGGCGCAGCTCCGGGGCGAGCAGACGACCGGATCGGCCGGCACCCAGAATCACCGTCCGACGGGTCTGTCGGCGACGATGCACTTCCAGACGCATGTCTTTGAATACCCGGTAGGTCAGGCGCGGCACGCCCAGGTTGAACAGCAGCAGGGCCGGAAACAGCCAGACCATCAGCACCATCAGTTCCAGCGCCGCGCTGCTCAGCAGCAACACCGCCGCGCCGGAAGCAGCCGCCAGAATTGCCACCCGCAGCAGATTACCCAGGTCGGGAAGGCTGGCAAAGCGCCACACCCCGCGATAGAGACCGGCACGCCAGTGCAGGAATCCCTGAACCAGCAGAATCAGGGTGATCTCGATAGCCAGCGGCTGCCAGCTCAAGGCGTCGGCATCCAGCAACCATACGGCCACCAGCCGCGCGATCACCCAGGCCACGGCAACCATCAGCAGATCGTGGGCCACGACCAGGGCCCGCTTGTTCAATAGCTCGCCGTAGTTTTCCGGCTGTTCAGTCACTTTTGCGCCTTGTTCTTGTTCGCTTTCGCAGCCGACTGCACGACCTGCCACCCCACGACGAGCGTCGCCGCCAGACCGAAAGCCAGCAAGGTGTCCAGTTGCGGCCATTGCAGTGCCGCAGCCACCAGTGGCAACACGATCAGCACGTTGATCAGCATGTAGACGCCGACGACCTGACCGTGCCCCAAGCCAAGATCGAGCAGCCGCTGATAGGCGTGCTGACGGTGGGCAGTATACCACTGCTCCCTGAACCACAGTCTGGATACGAAGGTAGCCGTAGCATCGATGACGAATACCGAACAAAGCATCAGACTGACCCAGATACTGAAAGCTCCCGTGCTCACGCCCAACACGGCCAGCGCCGCGACCAAGCCACCCAGCGCCAGTGAGCCCACGTCGCCCATGAAGACACGCGCCGGGGGACGATTCCAGATCAGGAAACCGGCCCAGGCACCGCAGGCTGCAAAGGCCAGACTGGCCAGTCCGGCCTCTCCGGCACGCGCAAACAGCAGGCCCATCAGCAGGGTGGTCCAGCAAGCCTGGGCTGAAGCCAGTCCATCGGAGCCGTCCATGAAATTGTGCAGATTGATCAGCCAGACAACGGCGATCACGGCCAGGCCGGTCCATAGCCAGGCCGGCCCGAGCTCAAGGCCGAATATGCTCTGAGGGCCAATACCGCCAACCAGACCGAGAAACGCCGCAGCGCCCAGCACCTGCCAGATCAGCCGCCAGCGTGGCAACACGCCAAAACGGTCATCCAACCAGCCGAGTACAGCCATTGCGATTACCGGGAACAGTGCCGGCCACCAGGCACGGGTGGCGCCGGGCCACAGCAGCCACGCCAGCACCAGGACGACAACAATTGCCAGACCGCCGCCTCGCGGCGTCGGATGCTGGTGGCTGCGTCGCTCTTCGGGAAAATCGATCAGCCGCTGGACAAGCAGCCAGCCGCGCAGCGGCCAGACCAGCAGCACTACGGCAAACAGACTGGCAAGTCCAAGCAGGGTTGATGCCCGCAGGCTTTCCGCCATCACTCTCCCAACACCCCGGTAATCGCACGCGTGGTATTCCAGCGACGACATCCGGGACAGTGCCAGTGCCAGGTGCTGGCGCTGAATCCACAGTGCTGGCAGCGATAGCGCGGCTGCCCGTCGAGCAGTCGCCTGAGAATGTCCTGGATCAGCTCCGGCCCCACCTTGTCGAGGCTCGCGCCCTGACGGTAGACAAGTTCAATCAGGTAATCGAGACCGCGCACCGTTGGCCGGCGGGCCAGATGGGTGAGCAGAAAGTCCACTGCGGCTTGTGGATCACGGGCGGCCTTCATTCTGGCCAGAGCCACGATGGCGGTGGTCATCGGTGAGCGCTCAACCAGATGCTCCAGCCAGTTTTCGAGTTCGACCAGGAGATTGGCCTGTTTGTGGCTGTTGATCAACTCATCAAAAGCGAAACTCAGACAGTCAGCGTCGAGCTCACAGGCTTCGCGATACAGCGTGGCGGCATCCGCCCAGGCATCGTCGCGGCTGGCCAGCTCGGCCTGGATCAGGCGCGCGCGGGAATTGTCGGGGTCATGGCGTCTGGCTTGCCGGAGCGCACGTCTGGCCGCATCGATATCACCCTGTTCGAGCTTGAGGCTGGCCTGCTCGCACTGAAGGTGGGCGATCAGCGCGGCTGCGTTTTTTCCATCAACCTGACGCAGTCTGCGGGCCTGCTCGATGGCTTTTTCCCAATCCTTCTCCTGCTGATAGATATCGAGCAGTTGGCGCACCGGTCGGACATGCGAGCCGTCGTGGTCGAGCAGATCGGAAAACAGCTTCTCGGCGCGGTCGAGCAGACCGGCCTGCAGATAATCCTCACCCAGCTCCATCAGCGCCTGAGAGCGCAGCTCGTCGCTCAAACCGGGACGGGAAATGATGTGCTTGTGGAACCGAATCGCCTTGTCCATCTCGCCGCGGCGCCGGAACAGGCTGCCCAGGGCAAGATGAGTTTCAGCGGTATCAGGATTGACCTCGACCAGCTTGAGAAAGACTTCAATCGCCTTGTCCGGCCGCTCGTTGAGCAGGTAGTTCAGGCCGCGAAAATAGTTGCTGGAAAGCGCGTTTGCACGTCGGCGATTTTTGCGCACGCCCTGCTTGCGGGCCAGAAACCATCCGCTGGCGGCCGCCAGTGGCAGTAGCAGGAACAGAACCAGAAGTTCAGGCATCCCGTTGATCAGTCGTCGCTACGCCCCTTGGGTTTCGGCTCGATGATCGCGACCGGGCGCGCAGACGAGCCGGCAGGATAAACAACAGCCAGGTCAGGATCAGCCCGGCCAGGATTCCCAGGCTAAGCACAGCCAGCACCAGCGCACCGAGCGGCAGGCTGAGCTGGATGGCAATCAGATCCAGGGTAACGGGCTCGGGATTGACAACGCCCAGCGCAAGCCCGGCGACGGCAGCCAGCAGAACCAGCAGGATCAACAGCCAGCGAAACATGCGCTCATCGCCGGTCGGATGACGACCGCTCGTTGACCCGCTCGCGCAGGGCCTTGCCGGGTTTGAAGTGCGGAACGTACTTGCCCGGCAGGGCGACGGATTCACCGGTGCGCGGATTGCGCCCCATGCGTGCCGGACGGTAGTGTAGCGAAAAGCTGCCAAAGCCACGGATTTCGATGCGCTCCCCTTCCGACAGGGTCCGGCTCATCTGCTCGAGAATGCAGCGCACGGCCAGTTCAACGTCGGCCTGGCTGAGGTGATTCTGCTCCGCGGCCATGCGCTCAATGAGTTCAGATTTGGTCATAGCCTCCCCACATGCTTCAAATCGACCCCAAGAAAGCGCCACTGCAGTGCAATGGCGCTCCCGGTCGGATGGCGTTTCGATCAGTCCTTGTTTTCGAGCTGCTCCTTGAGCAGATCGCCCAGCGTGGTGCTGCCACCACTGCCCGAACGCTTGTACTGATCAACCGCGTCAGCCAGCTCATCATCGTCCTTGGCACGAATGGACAGAGTCAGGTTACGCGTCTTGCGATCCAGGGCCACGAACTTGGCTTCGATTTCATCGCCTACCTTGAGCACCTTGGTGGCATCTTCAACGCGCTCTTTGGCCACGTCGGACGCCTTGATGTAGCCGTCGACGCCGTCAGCCAGTTCGATGACCGCACCCCTGGGATCAACTTCCTTGACCGTCCCGGTCACGATCGCTCCACGCGGGTGCTCGGCCATGTAGGTGGCAAACGGATCCTGCTCAAGCTGCTTGATGCCCAGCGAGATGCGCTCGCGCTCTGGGTCCACAGCCAGCACACTCGCCTCGACTTCCTCGCCCTTGCGGAAGTTGCGGATCGCCTCTTCGCCCGGGGTCATCCAGGAGATGTCGGACAGATGAATCAGTCCGTCGATACCGCCTTCCAGACCGATGAAGATGCCGAAATCGGTGATCGACTTGATACCACCCGAAACCCGGTCGCCCTTGTTGTGCGTGGCGGCAAAGGCTTCCCATGGGTTGGGTGTGCACTGCTTCATGCCCAGCGAAATGCGGCGGCGCTCTTCGTCGACATCCAGCACCATGACCTCGACTTCCTGGCCAACGTGAACCATCTTGGCCGGGTTGACGTTCTTGTTGGTCCAGTCCATTTCGGATACGTGGACCAGGCCTTCGACACCATCCTCGATCTCGACAAAGCAGCCGTAGTCGGTGATGTTGGTGACCTTGCCGAACAGGCGGCTGCTCGGCGGATAGCGCCGATCGATGGCTTCCCAGGGATCGTCACCGAGCTGCTTGAGTCCAAGCGAAACACGCATGCGTTCGCGGTCAAAGCGCAGCACGCGCACTTCCAGTTCATCGCCCACATCCACCACTTCGGACGGATGGCGCACGCGCTTCCAGGCCATGTCGGTGATGTGCAGCAGACCATCGATACCGCCCAAGTCCAGGAAGGCACCGTAGTCGGTCAGGTTCTTGACGACGCCCTTGATCACGGCACCTTCGGTCAGGCGTTCGATCAGGTCTTCGCGCTCTGCTGCATATTCGTGCTCGACCACGGCGCGGCGGCTGACCACCAGGTTGTTGCGCCGGCGATCGAGCTTGATGATCTTGAATTCGAGATCCTTGCCTTCGAGATAGCCCGGGTCACGAACCGGGCGAACATCGACCAGGGAACCGGGCAGAAACGCGCGGATGCCGTCGATATTGACCGTGAAGCCGCCTTTGACCTTGCCCGAAATCTGACCAATGACATTGTCTTCGCCGTCGAGCGACTGCTCAAGTTTGGTCCAGACCCGTGCCCGCTTGGCCTTTTCGCGCGACAGGCGAGTCTCGCCAAATCCGTCTTCGACGGTGTCAAGCGCGACTTCGACCTCGTCGCCCACTTCCACTTCCAGTTCGCCGTCGGGCTTGCGAAACTGGTGAATGGGAACGATGCCCTCGGACTTCAGTCCGGCGTTGACGATAACGACATCGTCACGAATATCAACAACCTTGCCGGTGACGATTGCCCCCGGGCGAAGGTCTTTCTCGGTGATGCTCTGTTCAAATAGTTCTGCGAAGGATTCGGTCATTACGCTTGGCTGTTCCTGCAAGATCTGCGCGGCGTTACTGTTCAAGATGCGCTTACTCTCTAATCATCTGCGTCTTTGCATCAGACGCTCGTTAAAAAAACCCGCCCACCGCCTCAAGCCAGCGGTACGGGACCAGATTCGATATTTTCTCATGCTCCGAGCCGCTCGGCCACCAGCTCAAGGACTCGTCGGACCACTTCATCCAGCGGCAGTTCGGTGGAATCGAGCACCACCGCATCGGCCGCCGGTACGGTCGGCGAAACGGCTCGCTCACGATCCCGGCGGTCTCGTTCGGCCAGAGCGCGAAAAAGACGGGAGAATTTAACACTTTCTCCCTGTTCTTTCAACTGTTTATGTCGACGACGCGCACGTTCTTCCACGCTTGCGTCGAGAAACACCTTCACGGCGGCGTCGGCAAACACCACCGTGCCCATGTCTCGGCCGTCGGCCACCAGTCCCGGGGCGCGCCGAAATTCGCGCTGTCGGCCAAGCAGCGCCTGGCGCAGCGCCGGCAACCGGGCAATCTCGGAGGCCATTTGGGAAACCGACTCGCTGCGCAAACGTTCCCCAACCGGCGCACCGTCGAGCAGCACGACAATGCTGTCCGAACCGGATTCAAACGTCAGATTCAGTTCTCGACACAGTCCGACCAGCGCCCGTTCATCGGCCGGATCAATATTGCGCTCCAGCGCAGCCAGCGCCACCGCCCGATAAACCGCACCGGAATCAAGCAGATGCCAGCCAAGATGCTTGGCCACGATCGCCGAAACCGCGCCCTTGCCGGCTCCTGAGGGGCCGTCAATGGTCAGCACCGGCACCGGGCTGTCCAGGATTTCCGTCATTGCCATTCCAGCCCCGCACCCAGGGCTCGCATGTCCTCGACAAAGCGCGGGTAGCTCGTAGCAATCCATTCAGCGCCGTCAATAATGACCGGGCCATCGGCAATCAGGCCGAGTACGGCCAGGCTCATGGCAATGCGGTGATCGCCGTGGCATTCGACCCGTCCGCCGCTGATCGGACCACCGGTAATCGCCGCGCCATCGTCAAACTCCTCAACCTGCACGCCCAGCCGACCGAGCTGCTCACACATCACGGCCAGGCGATCGGATTCCTTGACGCGCAGTTCGGTGGCGCCGCGAAGCCGCGTCGTGCCGCGCGCCGTAGCCGCCACGGCCATGATCAGGGGCAACTCATCGATGGCCAGCGGCACAAGCTCCGGGGCAATATCGACCCCGTGCAGCGCGGAAGCCCGAACATTCATGCGGGCGACCGGCTCACCGCCGGCCGTCTGCTCTGCGGCAATTTCAAGGTCTGCGCCCATGCTATTGAGAATTTCAATCACGCCGCTGCGGCTCGGATTGATGCCGACATCGACCAGCTCGACGGACGATCCGTCAACCAGCAGCCCGGCGGCCATGGCAAAGGCCGCGGACGACAGATCACCGGGCACGTCAATTCGCGTGCCGCGAAGCACCTGCCCGCCGCGCACGACCACGCCCTGCGGGCTGACGCCAAGTTCAACGCCGAAAGCCGGCAGCATGCGTTCGCTGTGATCGCGGCTGATGCCCGACTCGCTGATCTGTGTCTGCCCTTGAGCAAACAGACCGGCCAGCAACAGGGCCGATTTGACCTGGGCGGAGGCGATTTTCAGATTGTGCGTCTGGCCGCGCAAGCGGCTGGCTACAATGCGCAGCGGCGCCCTGCCCTGGTGGCTGTCGATGCGCGCATTCATCAAGGCCAGCGGCTCGATAATGCGATTCATCGGTCGGCTCGACAGCGATTCATCGCCAACCAGCTCAATCTCCTGACCAATCAGATTCGGATGACCGGCCAGAGCCCCGGCCAGCAGACGCATGCCGGTGCCGGAATTGCCAAGATTCAGCGGTCCCGGTGGCGCGCTCAGGCGCCCGCCGTGGATGACGACCGGGTCAGCCAGCTGCTCGCTACCGGCCTCGATCTGTGCGCCCAACGCTGCCATGGCCGCAAGCGTCGCGCGGCTGTCGGCGCTGTCGAGAAATCCGTAAATCTCGGTCCGGCCTTCGGCCAGTCCGCCGAGAATCGCTGCCCGGTGCGACACCGATTTGTCGCCCGGCGGTCGATAGCGTCCGGCAAGTGAACCGGGGCCAGGCTGAACGACCAGCTTCATTACCGCGCAAGCACCTCAGTCAAAGCTGCCAGCAGGCGTTCGTTCTGCTCGCTTGTACCGATGGTGATGCGCAGGTAGTTGTCCAGCCCGTAGTTGCCCAGCGGGCGCACGATCACGCCACGGCGCAGCAGGGCTTCGTCAAGCTCTGAGCCCGGTCGGTCAAAGCCGACCAGCAGAAAATTGGCCGCCGAAGGGATCACGCGCAGGGCCAGCTTGCTGAAGCCGGCCTGGAGCTGGGCCATGCCCTCACTGGTCATCTTGCGCGTGCGCTCGATAAACTCGTGATCGTCAAGCGCGGCGCGCGCCGCGGCCAGCGCCGGTGAGCTGACATTGAAGGCCGGCCGAACGCGGTTGAGCAGGTCGGCAATACCGGGATTGGACAGCGCATAGCCCACGCGCAGGCCGGCCAGGCCATAGGCCTTCGAGAACGTGCGGGTTACAACCAGGTTGGGAAACTCGTCCAGCCAGGTGGACGCATCCCCGAGGGCATCGGTCTGCGCGTACTCGGTATAGGCCTCGTCAACCACGCAGATGACCTGCGGCGGCAGCGAGCCGATAAAATCCCTGAGCCGTTTGGCGTCAAGCCAGGTGCCGGTCGGGTTGTTCGGGTTGGCCACAAACACCAGCCGGGTGTCGGTGCCAACCCGCTCGTACAAACCCTTGAGATCATGGCCCAGCGGCATCTGCGGGTGGTCAAGCGGCAGAGCCGGAGCGACATTGGCCGTCGCTCCAACCATCTGCGTGGCAATCGGGTATACGGCAAAAGCATACTGCGAAAACACCGCCTCCAGGCCGGGCTGCAGGAAAGCCTGGGCCAGGAACACCAAAACATCGTTGGAGCCGTTGCCCAGGGTGATCGCCTCGGTCGGTACGCCGTGTTTGGCCGCCAGCGCCTGCTTGAGATGAAAGCCGTTGGCGTCGGGATACAGCCAGGCATCGGCCAGCTCGGCGCGGGCCGCCTCGATCGCCTTGGGGCTGGCGCCGAGCGGGTTTTCGTTGGAGGCGAGCTTGATCGAGTCACGCACACCGTATTCACGTTCAAGTTCGGAAATCGGCTTGCCCGGCGTATAGGGCATCAGGTTGCGTACGCCCGGGGCGGCCAGATCAAAGTAGTCTCTTTGCTGCATTCCAGATCCTGTGTCAAAACCTTCAAGGGTTGATCAGTGCGCCCGGCGGGCGAAAATCGGTCAGGGCTTTTCCAGCCGCGACCGGCCACCCATATAGCCGCGCAGCACCTCGGGGACGACCACTGAGCCGTCGCGCTGCTGGTAATTTTCAAGCACCGCAACCAGAGTTCGGCCAACCGCCAGACCTGAGCCGTTGAGACTGTGGACCAATTGTGGCTTGCCGGTTTCGGGATTGCGCCAGCGCGCCTGCATGCGCCGCGCCTGAAAATCGCCAAAGTTGGAACATGAAGAAATTTCACGGTAGGCCTGCTGGCCGGGCAGCCAGGCCTCCAGGTCGTAGGTCTTTTGCGCTGCAAAGCCCAGATCCCCGGTGCACAACGCCATCACCCGGTAGGGCAGCTTGAGCGCCTTGAGCACCTTTTCGGCGTGTTCGGTCAGCGCCTCCAGGCCAGCTTCTGAATCCTCGGGCCTGACAATCTGAACGAGCTCAACCTTGTCGAACTGATGCTGGCGAATCAAGCCACGAGTGTCTTTGCCGTAGGCGCCGGCTTCACGGCGGAAACAGGGCGTATGGGCGACGAACTTGAGCGGCAAATCCGCGCTGTCGAGAATTTCATCGGCGACCAGATTGGTCAGCGGCACCTCGGCGGTGGGGATCAGGTAGCGCGCCGGATCGTCGTCGATCATGAAGGCGTCATCAGCGAATTTAGGCAGTTGCCCGGTGCCCTGCATGGCCCGGCCCAGGACCAGGTAGGGCACGTACATTTCACGGTAGCCGTGCTCGCCGGTGTGCAGGTCCAGCATGAACTGGGCCAGCGCGCGATGCAGACGTGCGACCTGGCCGCCGAGAACGGCAAAACGACTGCCGGACAGCTTGGCGGCGCGCTCGGAGTCAATACCGTCGAGCAGCTCGCCGATTTCAACATGATCGCGCGGCTCGAAATCCAGTTGGGTCGGTTCACCGACGCTGCGCACTTCCACGTTGGCCGACTCATCACGGCCCTCAGGCACCGATTCGGCGGGCAGGTTGGGCATGTCCAGGCGCACACGTTCGAGCTCACCGAGCAGCTGGTCGAGCTCATCACTGGTCTGGTCGAGCTCATCGCCAAGCTCGCCCACCCTGGCCCGCAGCGGCTCGATGTCTTCGCCGGCCGCCTTGGCCTGGCCGATCAACTTCGAGCGGCGCTTGCGCTCGGCCTGCAGCGCTTCGGTTTTTGTCTGCAGGGCCTTGCGGCGCGCCTCCAGCGAGGCGTAGTTCTCGATATCCAGATGATAGCCACGCCGCGCCAGGCGGGTGGCGACCACATCGAGTTCAGATCGGAGCTGCTGTGGATCGAGCATGGGAAGGTCTCTTGACAGTACTTTCAAGCAAAGGGGTGGCGCAAAATGACACTGGCATCGCGCTCCGGGCCGGTGGACAGCATATGCACCGGAGCTTCAATCAACTCTTCGAGGCGGTCCAGGTAGGCGCGTGCCTCGGCCGGCAACCCAGCGGCCACGGTCAAACCTCGGGTTGAACCGCTCCAGCCGGGCATGTCTTCGTACACCGGGCGGGCGCGTTGCCACTCCTCGGCACCGACCGGAAAGCCTTCGACCCCGTCATAATCGACGCAGATGCGCACGCGATCAAAGCTGTCGAGCACATCGAGCTTGGTAATGCACAGACCGCTCACCCCGTTGACGCGCACCATGCGCCGCAAGGCAACCGCATCCAGCCAGCCGCAGCGCCGCGGTCGGCCGGTGGTGGCGCCGAATTCAACCCCGCGCTCGGCCATCCGGCGACCATCGGCATCGTCCAGTTCGGTCGGAAATGGGCCGGAGCCCACGCGCGTCGTATAGGCCTTGGTGATTCCGAGCACGTAGTCGATATCGCCCGGGCCCACGCCGGTGCCGGTCATCACCCCGCCGACCGTGGTATTGGACGAGGTCACAAAAGGATAGGTGCCGTGATCAATGTCGAGCAGGCCGCCCTGGGCACCTTCGAACAGGATGGCCTTGCCGGCTCGGCGCAGCGCGTGCAGCTCGCCGGTTACGTCACAGAACATCGGCTTGAGCGCAGCACCCAGCTCGGCAGCTTCCTCAGCAACCTGGTGTCCATCAACCGGGTCTGCATCGAAATAGCGTGTCAGCAGAAAATTGTAGTAATCGATCAGCTCGCCCAGCTTGTCTTCAAGACGCTCCGGATCGGCCAGGTCGGCCAGGCGCAATCCCATTCGAGACGCCTTGTCCTCGTAGGCCGGACCGATTCCGCGTCCGGTCGTACCGATGGCGTTCTTTCCGCGGGCCTTTTCACGGGCCTGGTCCAGCGCTTCGTGAAAGCGAAGGATGGCCGGGCAGGCCGGCGAGATACCGAGACGCGAACGCACCTCAATGCCGTTTTTCTCCAGGCCTTCGATTTCTGTCATCAGCGCATGCGGGGCGACCACCACGCCGTTGCCGATCAGATTGCGGGCACGCTCGGTCAGCACGCCGGAGGGAATCACGTGGAGTACGGTCGTTTGACCGTTGACCACCAGGGTATGGCCGGCATTGTGCCCACCTTGAAAGCGAACAACGGCATCGGCTTCGTGGGCCAGCAGATCAACAATCTTGCCCTTGCCCTCGTCACCCCACTGGCTGCCGAGAATCACGACGGAACGAGACATTGGAAATCCCCGAAAAATAAAAGGCGTGCCGGCGGCAGCCAAGCCGCCGGCTGGCTATCAGTCCTGCTGCGGATCGAAGTGGCGGAAGAACTCCGAGCGAGTATCCATCAGCAAAACATCCCTGGATGTACCGAAGCTTTCGCGATAGGCCTCCAGACTGCGCCAGAACGAGTAGAACTCGCGGTCCTGATTGAAGGCCTCGGCATAGATCCTGGCTGACTCGGCATCGCCTTCACCACGCAGCCGCTCGGCGTCGCGCTCGGCATCGGCCAGCAGCACGCGGACCTGGCGATCAGCGTCGGCCTGTATTCGCTCGGCCCGCTCACGACCCAGAGAACGCAGTTCATTGGCATACTCCGTGCGCTGGGTTTCCATGCGTTCAAACACCGCGCTAAGCACCTCGTCGGTCAGCTCGATCTTCTTGATGCGCACGTCAATGACGGCGATCCCGAACTCCTGAAAACGCCGATCAGCGCGCCCCACCAGCTGTTCCATCATGTCGCGGCGCTGCTCGGAGACCGCTTCACTCAGCGTGCGCTGGGCAAATTCATCGCGCAGGTCGTTGCGGATCAGCTCGGACAACCGCGCCCGCGTAAAGGCCTGGTCACCGCGCGTGGCCACGTAGTAATCGCGCGGATCGGAAATCTGCCACTTGACGTAGTAATCCACCTCGACGAACTTCTGTTCGGCGGTATTCATCTGCTCGGGCCGCATGTCCATGGTGATGATGCGCCGATCGAACTTGCGCACATTATTGATGAACGGCACCTTGAAGTGCAGTCCCGGCTGATAGTCAGAACGCACCACTTCACCAAGCCGGAACTTGATGGCGTACTCGGTTTCGCTGACGATGAACAAGCTGCTGATGCCAAGAATCACCGCAGCAATCAGCACGATCGGAAGTAAAAGTCTCATATCAACGTCCCTCCC
The DNA here is from genome assembly GCA_937876395.1 of uncultured Wenzhouxiangella sp. Classification (GTDB taxonomy): domain Bacteria; phylum Pseudomonadota; class Gammaproteobacteria; order Xanthomonadales; family Wenzhouxiangellaceae; genus Wenzhouxiangella. The sequence continues at coordinate 17,891 of CALEIM010000020.1, forward strand.
GGCCGCTGCGGCTGCGCGGATCGTTCTGGCTGCCCTGCCGCGATTCCTGCGGAGTCATCAGCGGTGGCGGCGCCGTCAGGGCCGGATTGCCATCGCGAATCCGGTCCAGCGGCAGATAAATCATGTTGTTGCTCGAATCGATATCCATGAGTACTTTCGACGAGCGTCCGTAAATGGTTTGCAGAGTTTCCAGATAAAGCCGCTCGCGGGTCACCTCAGGGGCCTGCTGATACTCATCGAGCAGGGCGAGAAAACGATCGGACTCACCGCTGGCCAGAGCAATTTTGGCATCGCGATAGCCCTCGGCTTCTTCCAGCACCCGGGCCGCCTGCCCGCGTGCCTCGGGCACTTCCTGATTGGCATAGGCCTGGGCTTCGTTGGTGAAGCGGATCTGATCCTCACGGGCACGCACCACGTCATCAAAGGCCTGGCGAACCTGGCCCGGCGGGCGCACTTCCTGCAGGTTGAATGAGGTGATCTCCAGCCCTGAATCATAGCGGGCAATGATTTCCTCAAGCAGTTCCTCGGCATCGATCGCGATCTGGCCACGGCCGATCTCGAGAATGAAATCCATGTTGTTGGTACCGACGATCTCGCGGATCGCGCTATCGGTCGCGTGAGCCAGCGACACCTCGGGATTGGTCACGTTGAACAGAAATTTTTCCGGCTCAAGCACGCGATACTGCACGGCATAGCTCAGATCAATCAGGTTCTCGTCCCCGGTCAGCATGCGGCTGGCGTTTTCCAGCGAGCGCACCCGGCTGACATTGACCCGCATCATTTCCTCGATTGGCACGGGGAAGGTGAACTGCAGCCCCGGCGTCAGGGTGCGGTTGTACTCACCAAAGCGTAGCACCACGCCGCGCTCGGATTCGTCGACCACGTGGATCGAACTCCAGGCCGCCCAGATCAGCGCAAGAACCACTACCAGGCCAATGATCGGCATGAACGAGCCGCCGCCGGAGCCGCTGTTTTTCCCGCCGTCACTGCCGCCACCGCCGATGATCTTCTTCAGCCGGCGCTGAACATTGGCGAACACTTCGTCAAGATCAGGCGGCTGCTGGCCATTGCCTCCCTTCCAGGGATCGCGATCACCGCCGCCGCTTCCGCGTCCGGGTTCATTCCAGGGCATCGATTACTCCAAAAATTGGGTTACGCCGAACGGTTCGGCGGCGATTCCGGCCGCGCAGGACAGTCCCGGCGATCGGTTAAGTAATTCATCCGGATTAGTTTAACAGCAGTTGCTCGGCCAGTTCGCCATCACTGCCCTTGAGTCTGGCCAGACGGCGTGCGTCGCGTGCATCGAGATCCACCTTCAGATGGCTCGAACCGTCGGGCTCGATCTGCTCGCTCAACACGACGCCCATATCAAACAGGCGCGAGCGCAGGCGCTGGGCCTCCGGCGGGACGTGAATCGTGCGCTGAATGCGCCCCTCAGCGAGCAGCTCGCCGATCGCGACAATCAGCTCATCCATGCCGGCTCCCGTTTCGGCCGACACCCAAACCGCCGTAATGCGGCCGGCCGCATCGCGCTCCAGGCCGGGGCTGCGCTCGCACAGGTCGACCTTGTTGAACACTTTGAGCTGCGGCAGTTCCCCGGCACCGATATCGCTCAGCACTTCCTCGACGACGGCCTGCTGCTGAAGCCGGTCCGGGTCGGCCGTGTCGATGACGTGCACGACCAGGCTGGCCGACAGGGTTTCTTCCAGCGTTGAGCGAAACGCAGCGATCAGCTCATGCGGCAACTCGCGGATAAATCCGACCGTGTCGGACAGCAGCACCGGCGAACCGCTCAACCCGTCGAGCTTGCGCACGGTCGGATCCAGCGTCGCAAAAAGCTGATCGCGGGCCATGACCTCACCGCTGGTCAGGCGATTGAACAGGGTCGATTTGCCCGCGTTGGTGTAGCCGACCAGGGCGACCAGCGGCACCTCGCCGCGGCTTCTGGCGCGCCGGCCCTGTTCGCGCCGGCTTTGCACCTTGTCCAGACGCGCGCTGAGCTGGCGAATGCGGTTACCCAGCAGCCGCCGGTCGGTTTCGAGCTGGGTTTCACCCGGCCCGCGCAGGCCGAT
>CALEIM010000021.1 GCA_937876395.1 uncultured Wenzhouxiangella sp.
GCCGGCATTTCGGCAGCTGAAGCTGAGTTTATCCCGTCGAATGACGGGACTACATAAGGCTTAGGATTATAACTTTGTCATCCTTCGATTTCCTGGCAAAGGCCTAAGGGTTTTTGCTTCGCCCTACACTAAATTACCGGAATCAGTGGGTGATTTTGGCCATAAATGGCTGGGTTCAATCAGATACACGGCTCTGAGTTCAGATCAATCAATCAGGCCGAATACTGGGCTGATTACCATATATCCATTGTTGGAGTTGAACGCTAAACACGTACAATGGACAGGCTGGCGCGGCGGGCAAGTTCGAGTATTGATACAAGAGGAACTTACTATCAGGTATACATATTGAATCCTGAACCCGAATATAGAGGTGATTGAACCCGTTTCTGGGTTCATTGCGGAACGCATCTCTAACCCCCGGCTGCACTTCGTTTGCCGGGGGTTATTCACTTTGAACGCATCCAGCGTTCCCGGAATAAACCAAGTAAAATAAAGCACGCTAAACAGGTACCAGATCATTATCTGAAGAACACACTGTAAATGGCTCCAAGTATGCAAAGAATCAGTAGATAATAGGCCACCAATCCTGCCTTAGGATGTCGGCTTGCAAAACGTGCCGTAAACCAACCGCCTGCCATTTGACGTTTCCGAGGGCGAGTCAGAGATCGTTGCCGGCTTCCACGTTGATTACTCCGGCGCGGCCTTCGCGATTTTCTTCCTCGCCGAATACGCCAACATGATTCTGATCTCGGCGCTCGCATCGCTGCTGTTCATGGGCGGCTGGCTGTCGCCGTTTGCCGGCATTCCGGTTGTTGGCGACACCATTCTGGGCGAAGGCGGAGTGCACTGGTTCCTGCTCAAGACGGTGGTGTTCTGTTTCCTGTTCCTGTGGTTCCGCGCCACGTTTCCGCGCTTTCGCTATGACCAGATCATGCGTCTGGGCTGGAAGGTTTTCATCCCGATTACCATCGCCTGGGTCATGGTAGCCGGCGGGTTTCGCATCATGGGCTGGTTCGGAGGCTGATTGAGGTCGTTATGCAAGCTGTCGTCCGATATATCAAATCACTGATGCTGTTGGAGTTGTTCCGCGGCATGATGGTGAGCTGGAGCTACGGTGTGGCTCCCAAGCCAACGCTAAATTACCCGTATGAAAAAACGCCCAAGTCGGCGCGTTTCCGCGGGTTGCACGCGCTCAGACGCTATCCGAACGGCGAGGAACGCTGCATTGCCTGCAAGCTGTGCGAGGCGGTTTGCCCGGCGCTGGCAATTACCATTGTTTCCCACAATCGCGCGGACAATACGCGGCGTACCAAGAGCTACGACATTGACCTGTTCAAGTGCATTTACTGCGGTTTTTGCGAGGAAAGCTGCCCGGTCGACTCAATCGTTTTGACCGATATCAGCGAGTACCACATGGAGTTGGCCAGCGAGCGGGTGGTTGACAAGCAGCAGCTGCTGACGATTGGCGATCGTTACGAAAAGAGCATTGCCGCCCACCGCACGCGCGACGCACGCTACCGTTAGGGATCGGATCAATATGCCTGTCATCGAAATCGTCTTCTACCTGTTCAGCACGATCCTGGTACTTTCGGCCTTGAGTGTGGTGACCGTTGGAAATCCGGTTCATGCCGTCCTTTTCCTGATCCTGAGCTTCTTCTCGGCGGCCTGTATCTGGATGCTGCTGGAGGCTGAGTTCCTGGCCATTACGCTGGTGCTGGTTTATGTCGGCGCGGTGATGGTGCTGTTTTTGTTCGTGATCATGATGCTCGACGTCAACGTCACCTCGATGCGCGAAGGGTTCGCCCGTTACCTGCCCGCTGGCGTACTGGTCGCGCTGGCCATGGCCATCCAGTTGTTTGTCGTCATCTGGACGCGCGGCATGGAAAGCGTTCCGATGCCGGTTACCAACGAGGAGGGTTACAGCCATACGCGGGCCATCGGCGAGCTGCTCTATACCGACTACTTGTACGCCTTCGAGATCGCCGCCGTGCTGCTTTTGGTGGCGATTATTGCTGCCATTGCACTGACCTACCGGCGGCGTCCCGGTACCCATTACCAGGATCCGGGCCACCAGGTACGGGTCAAGCCCGATGAGCGCCTGCGGGTGATCAAGATGAAAAGCGAAGGGGAGGAGGGCTGATGCTCACCCTGGCCCACTTCATCACCCTCGGCTCGGTGCTGTTCTGCATTTCCGTTGCCGGCATTTTTCTCAATCGCAAGAACGTGCTCATCTTGCTGATGTGCATTGAGCTCATGCTGCTGGCGGTGAACATGAATTTTGTCGCTTTTGCGCGCTTTCTGGACGTGCTTGATGGCCAGGTTTTCGTGTTCTTCATCATGACCGTCGCCGCGGCCGAAGCCGCCATTGGCCTGGCGCTGCTGGTGGTTCTGTTCAGGAATCGGCGCTCGATCAGCGTCGATGATATTACCGACCTGAAGGGTTGATTGTCCGTGAGAATTGAAACCATACTGCTGCTGATACCGCTGTTGCCGTTGATCGGCAGCATCGTGGCCGGTCTGCTCGGTCAACAGATCAGGCGCACCGGGGCGCACTGGGTCACCATCCTGGCGGTTGCCGGGTCAGCCGCGCTGTCGGCCTGGGTGGCCTGGCAAGTGTTTTTCAACGGCTTGCCGGTCATGGACTACACCGTCTACACCTGGGCGGTGAGCGACGGCCTGCGCTTTGAGGTCGGCTTCCTGGTGGACAGCCTGACGGCACTGATGATGACCGTGGTCACCTTTGTGTCGCTGATGGTGCATATCTACACTGTCGGTTACATGCGCGACGATCCGGGTTACCAGCGCTTCTTCGCCTACATCAACCTGTTTACCTTCGCCATGCTGATGCTGGTGATGGCAAACAACTTCATGCAGCTATTTTTTGGCTGGGAAGCAGTGGGTCTGGTGTCCTACCTGCTGATTGGTTTCTGGTTCAAGCGCGACAGCGCGGTCAAGGCCAACTTCAAGGCCTTCATGGTCAACCGGGTCGGCGATTTCGGCTTCGTGCTGGGTATTGCCGCGGTGGTCTACTACATGGGATCGCTCCACTACGGCGAGGTGTTTGGCCAGATATCGGCCGTGGAAGGGCAGACCATCAGCCTGTTTGGCAACGCCGAGTGGTCGGTCACGACGGTGATCTGCATCTGCCTGTTCATCGGCGCGATGGGCAAGTCGGCCCAGGTGCCGCTGCACGTCTGGCTGCCGGACTCAATGGAAGGTCCGACCCCGATCTCGGCCCTGATCCACGCGGCCACCATGGTGACCGCCGGGATTTTCATGGTCGCGCGCATGTCGCCCATTTTCGAAACTTCGGATGTGGCGTTGAGCTTCATTCTCATCATCGGCGCAATCACAGCCTTGTTCATGGGGCTGGTCGGCATCGTCCAGAACGACATCAAACGGGTGGTGGCCTATTCGACTCTGTCACAACTCGGTTACATGACGGTCGCGCTGGGCGCTTCGGCCTATTCGGTGGCCATTTTCCACCTGATGACGCACGCTTTCTTCAAAGCCCTGCTGTTTCTGGCCGCCGGTTCGGTCATCATTGCCCTGCATCACAAGCAGAACATGCGTGAGATGGGCGGCCTGGGCCGCATCATGCCAATTACCGCGATCACCGCCTGGGTCGGCTCGCTGGCTCTGATCGGCTTTCCGTTTTTCTCCGGCTTTTTCTCCAAGGATTTGATCATCGAAGCGGTTTCCTACGCTGATCGACCGGGTGCGGGTTTTGCCTATTTTGCGGTCATGGCCGGTGTCGTGATCACCGCCTTGTACACCTTCCGCATGCTGTATCTGACTTTCCACGGCCCGACGCGCCTGGATGAAGAGACCCGCGCGCACGCCAAGGAATCACCCTGGGTGGTGACCGTGCCGCTGATTTTGCTGGCCATACCTTCGCTGATGATTGGCTATTTCACGGTCGAGCCACTGCTGGTCGGCGGCGCCCTGTCGGACTCGATTTTTGTCCGTGAAGCCAATGACGTGGTCGCCACACACCTTGCCCCCAAGTTTGACAATGGCGTATTTGCGTTTGCCATGCACGGCTTTGTCACGCCGGTGTTCTGGTTGGCCATGCTCGGCGTCGGCATCGCCACTTTTGTCTACCTGATCAAGCCCGGTTTGTCGACCGCAGTCAAACAGCGTTTCCATCTGATCTGGACCGTGCTTGATCGCAAGTACGGTTTTGACGAGCTGTGGGAGAAGATCCTGGCCGGTGGTGCGATGAAGGTAGCCAGGCTGTTCAGCCAGGTTGGTGACCGCATGATCATCGATGGCTGGCTGATCAACGGCTCAGCCCGGCTGGTCGGGCGCATGTCCGGCGCCTTGCGGCAGCTTCAGTCCGGCTATCTCTATCACTACGCTTTCGTCATGGTCGTCGCGCTGGTCGTACTCGTGGCGTCTTTCGCTTTGCTCCGGTAAGGATTGAATTGATGTTGGATTGGCCTTTGCTCAGTCTGCTGACCTGGATTCCGATCGCCGGCGCCATTGTCGTCGTTGCGCTCGGTCGGCGCGCGCCCGAAATGGTGCGCCCGCTGGCCCTGGTGATTGCCGTGGTCACCTTTGCCCTGTCGCTGTTGCTCTACGTTGGCTTCGATGCAAGCAGCGCCGAGATGCAGTTTGTCGAACAGGCAGTGTGGATCGAAGCATTCAATATTCACTACCATTTGGGCATCGATGGGCTGTCATTGCCGCTGATTCTGCTCAATACCCTGATCTGCGTGCTGGTGATAGTCGGTGGCTGGAATATCACCGACAGGCCCCATCAGTACATGGCCGCCTTTTTGACGTAACCAATGAAGCCCAGGTAATTGAAAATGTC
>CALEIM010000022.1 GCA_937876395.1 uncultured Wenzhouxiangella sp.
CGAGCTCGCGGTCGACGGGATCTACGGCCCGATCACGACGAAGGCGGTGAAGGAGTTCCAGGCCGCGCACGCGCCGCTGATGTCGATGCGCATCGACGCGCGCCTGTTCAGCTTTATTCCGTCGCCGGTCAAGCAGGGGCTGACGATGTTTCCGCCGGTGCGGCGGATCATCAGCCAGGTGCTTGAGGACCTGGCCATTCCCAGAGACATGCTCAGCTTTTTCAGCTATCCGACCCGCTTCGACAACCGGGATACCGAAAAGGCGCTCAAGGGTTCGGGTATCCAGGTGCCTGATCTGGAGGACTACGCCTGGGTTCTGTGGGACTACTGGGAACGGCATCTTGACCCGGAGCTGTTCATCGATCGCTCGCTGTCTGGCCAGGTGCGCGACAAGGTCGTGATGATCACCGGCGCTTCATCCGGCATCGGCAAGGCCACCGCCCTGATGATGGGCGAGGCCGGGGCAAAAGTGATTATCGTTGCACGCGGCGAGGAGGGCCTGAAGGAAACCCAGGCCGAAATCGAAGCAGCAGGCGGCCAGGCGCACAGCTATCGCTGCGATCTGGCCAATATGAAACAAAGCGAGCAGCTCATTGAACAGGTGCTGTCCGATCACGGCGCCATCGATATTCTGATCAACAACGCCGGCCGCTCGATTCGCCGCTCGATCCAGCTTTCCTACGAGCGCTTTCACGATTACGAGCGCCTGATGCAGCTCAATTACTTCGGTTCGCTCAAGCTGATCATGGGCCTGTTGCCGAAGATGGTTGAGCGTGGCAGCGGCCAGGTTATCAATATTTCCTCGATTGGCGTATTGACCAACGCGCCGCGATTTTCGGCCTACGTTGCTTCAAAAGCCGCCCTGGATGCATTTTCCCGCTGCGCCGCATCCGAGTTCGCGGATACCGGCGTGTCGTTTACGACCATCAATATGCCGCTGGTGCGCACGCCGATGATTGCGCCAACGAAAATCTACGACCATGTGCCAACCATCACTTCCGAAGACGCGGCCGACATGATCAAGCAGGCGGTGATCTATCGGCCCCAGCGCATCGCCACCCGACTTGGCGTATTTGCGCAGATACTGCACGCGACGGCGCCGAAAATCTCCGAGATCGTCATGAATTCCGCTTTCCGCATGTTCCCGGATACAGCCGCAGCGCAGGGCAGGTCGGGCCAGAAATCAGTGAAACCGACCCAGGAGCAGGTGGCGTTTGCCTCGTTGATGCGCGGCATTCACTGGTAGGGTGGATCGAGGATCCGCGAGCCTTGGCCACGTTTGGAAGTCAGGCTCAAGCTTGCGGGCGGCGCTTTAGTCGGCGGCGCAGTGCGCACTCAGCGCAGCAGGCGTTCCAGGCTGTCGAGGGTGCGGTCGAGGGTGTTGCCGACCGGGGCGTAGTGGGCGGTTTCGCGCTTGAGGCTGTCGGTGAAGCTGCGTTCGCTGGCCAGCCGTTTGCGGTTGACGCCGAGGCCGAAGGGTTCAAGCAGGGATTCCAGGGCTGCGGCGTTGTTCAGCAGCTCGGCGCGGGTGGTCTGGTATGCATGGTTGGCCAGTTCGTTGCGTGATGAATAGCTGAAGATGTTGGTGTAGAACATCTTTTCATCATTGCGGTTGGGCTCGATCAGCATGATGGCCGACTGTGGGTAGCTGGTTTCATACTTGCGCATGCCGATCTGCATGCGTGACTGGATCAGCGAGCGGAAGGTTTGTGAGAGCACGACCGGCAGTCCGCCCTTGATCATGCGGTCGTGGCGGCGGTCGAGCCGGGGCACGTTGCGTTCGGCGTCGTAGGGCACCAGCGGATTGATGGCAAACAGCAGATCTGCGCCTTCATCGAGCGCGGCCGAGGCGTGCAGGGTTCGCCTCAGGGCGCCGTCGACGTAGTAGCGGCCATCAATCTCGACCGGTGGATAAAGGCCGGGCAGGGCGGCCGAGGCCTGGACGGCCTGGGAGATCGGCATGTCGTCCATGCCCGGTTCGCCAAAGCGCACGGCCTGGCCGGATTCGAGTTCCACGGCAACGATACGCAGGCGAACTTCCAGTTCACGAAAATCGTTGCTGCGGCCGGGTCGGTCCAGAATCCGGGTGAGAAATCGGTGGATGCTCTGGTTGTCAAAAATCCCGTTGGGGATCAGGCGGCTGAGATTGTCGATATTTTCCAGACTGGCCAGGCGCTGCGGATGGCGGATGGCTTCGGCCAGCATGTCAAAAGCAACGCCGGGGATACTGGTGGCACGGCCCAGGTATTCGCGCAGGGCCGGGCGCAGAAACTGCTCCGGGCGGAAGCCAATCTCGGCGTCCGGGGTGTTCATGAAAACCCGGGCCATCTGGGTGGCAGTGATCCGATTGGCCAGGTTGGCCGACAGCACGGCACCGGAACTGACCCCGACATAAATGTCGAGATCGTGCATGTGTGCGCCATCAATGGCTTCATCGAGTGCCTGCAGCGCGCCAAGTTCATAAATTGCGCCCAGCGGGCCGCCGCCGGCCATCGCCAGGGCGATGCTTGGATGACGGGAGCCGGGACGCGGACTGAGCGCTGGAGTCAGCTTGAGCATCAAACGATTATAATCCACCGATGACTAACGAAAATGGCAAGCAAGCGCCCGACTTCACGCTTGAGGATCACAATGGTGAACCTTTCAAACTGTCGGACCAGGCCGGTCGCAGCCTGCTGCTGGTGTTTTATCCGGGCGACAACACGCCGGTGTGCACCCGCCAGTTATGTGAATACCGCGACGGCATTGAACAGTTCAGTGATCTGGGTGTGGAGGTGATTGGTATCAGCCGTGACGATCCGGCCTCGCACCGAAAGTTTCGTGAACGCCATCGGCTACCTTTCGTTCTGCTTTCGGACCCGGATCTCAAGGTCGCCGAGCAGTATGGTTGTCGCGGCGTGTTGGGGATGAAACGCGGCGTGTTTTTGCTCGATGCTTCACAGCAGGTTCGCTACGCCCATGTGGAGGCGGTGTCGGTTTTCAGGCGTCGTCGCGAAGAACTGCTTGAGGTGATCCGGCAGCAGACATGAGCAGGGCATCGGCGGCGAAATATCTGGCCGTCCAGATCGAGCGTAATCTGGTGATCGCACATGCCATCCCGGAGCAGGGTCCGGAGCGTGACGCGTTGGATCGCCTGCAGCGCTGGCAGCGCGCGCGTCTGCAGGCCAGCTATGCCGACCTGGCGGCTCAGCCGCGCTACGAGCCGGCCTGTGATTTTTTCCTGGATCAGCTCTACGGTGGGCGCGATGTGCATGCCCGCGACCGCCAGCTCGAGCGTGTGCTGCCGGTCATGCAGCGCTTCCTTCCCGAACGCCTGCTGGATGCCATTGGTGAGGCGATGCGCCTGCAGGCGATCAGCCTGGAGCTGGATTTCGAGCTTTCCGGGCTGCTTGCAGCAAATGCCGAGATTGACCAGCCGGTCTATGCACAGGCCTATCGCGCCCAGAATCGCTGGGCCGAACGGCGCGCCCAAATTGCCCTGATTGACTCGCTGGGCAAACTGCTTGATGACGCCGTGCGCCACCCTTTTCTCAGACGTCTGGTGCGCCTGATGCGCGGGCCGGCAGAGCTGGGCGGGGCGGGTCTGCTCCAGCAGTTTCTGGAGCGCGGACTGGATGTTTTTATGCACATGCACGGTGCCGAGGTCTTTCTGGACGCCATCCATACGCGTGAGACGGCCGCACTTGAAGCGCTGGCGGCGGGCGCTGAGCGTCCGTTTGAACCGTGGTGTCAAATGCCCTGAAAGCCGTTGCCTTGCGAGCGATTTCAGCGGGCGGTGGGTTCCGGCCCGTCATCCGCTGCGGTGGTGCGCCAGTGGACCAGACGCAACGCCTCGGCGTGCAGGATATTGGCATCATCGTCAACGCTTAGATCGGGAAACTGGACCGCAAAACGCGCGTCGATCGGCACTTCCATGCTCGAAAATCGCAGCCGGGTGCCGAGCAGACGCTGGCGCAGGCGGCGCACCAGCAGACGTGCACCCGCGCGGCTGGTGGCCATCAGGATGACGCTGAACAGATCGTCGGCGGTGCGGTGAATGCTGTCTTCCTCACGCAGCTCCTCAATCAGGATGCGGTCGAGATTGCGCATGACGGCATCGGCCCAGTGTCGTCCAAACCGTTCGTCGAGCCGGCGGTAGCTCTGACACTGGACGTGCAGCAAAGACAGTCCGAGATTCTGGCGCTGGTGAAAGCTGATGATCTGCTGCAGGCGTCGACAGTAGCTGACCGGCTCTTTGGGCTGGTGAAAGCCAGACTCCTGTTTGTTCGGCACCAGGGTCGGGGGAAGGCCCTTGATGCGCGGCGCTTTTCTGGTTCGCATCCGCTTGCCTGAAATCAGCGCGTGGCGCAGATCATCCGGGCTGAACGGCTTGGCAATGAAATCGCTGGCCCCTTCGGTAATGGCCCGCTGGCGCGCTCTGGATTCATCATCGCCGGTGACCACCAGGACCGGGAGCTGACGGATGCGCTGATCGTCGGAATGGCGAATGCGGCGCAGCAGCTCGTGGCCGTCCATGATCGGCATCATCAGGTCGGTAAACACCAGGTCAATCTCGTCGCCGCGGCTGAGAATGCGCCAGGCTTCCCGACCGTTCTCGGCCAGCACGACCGTGCAGTGACCGTCAAGGAATTTGCTGCCGGCGTAGCGCATCAGCCTGGAATCATCGACGAACAGAACGCGTCGATGCCGGTTGGAATTATCTATCGCCTGAAGCATGAAATCCCTTTCTGCCCTTGTGTGACGGGATTATCCCGCAGCCCTCCTTGCTGCCATTCTGCGTCATGCGCCTTAGCCGTGCAAGCGCTGATTTTGCCGAAGGAAAATTCATTCGGCGCCAGACTGAATCGCGCAACAGCAGAAATCACGGTCCGTCGGGGCTTTGCCAGGGAAGGTTTTGGCAACGCCTGGCAACAATTCCGTTACAATACGCGGCTTGTCCAAAAGCGGCGCGTTCGGAAGATGGCCGCAGCAGGCCAGCCTTGCCGAAGCCAGTCTCTGTTGGGGCCATTGGCGGGCGGTCGCGGCTGGATACAATCTGGTTTTACGGAGAGGTGCCGGAGCGGTCGAACGGGCTCGCCTGGAAAGCGAGTGTACGGTAACCCCGTACCGAGGGTTCGAATCCCTCCCTCTCCGCCACTTCATCATTGACCAGACAAAAAAATCGACCAGACAAACCGGAGAGGTGGCAGAGCGGTTGAATGCACCGGTCTTGAAAACCGGCAAGGGTTGATGCCCTTCGAGGGTTCGAATCCCTCCCTCTCCGCCAGTTTCGATTCACTCTGCGGAATCAATAATGCCGAAAACCACCTTTGCCACTTTGCTGGCCCTGGCCTGGACAGGCGTGTTCCTGTCCGGATTTGCGGCTGCGGCCGACGCTGATCTGGATCAGCAGATGAGTGCGCTGCAGCAGGCCCGTGATCTGCCCGCAATGCGGGAGCGCATGGATCAGGCCAATGAGGATGAGCTAAGCAGTCCGGCCGGCTGGAGCTGGCGGATCTGGCTGGCAACGGCCGATCAGGAAATCGAGCAGGCCCAAGTGCTGGCTGAAGAAGCTGTAGACCAGTATCCGAACAATGCTGAGCTGTTGCTGCTGCGAACGTCTTTGCGCGTGTCCGAACTGGACGGTGCCGGCGCCTTCGCCTCGCTGCGCGTGGCCCGCGCCATTCGCCGAGATCTCGTTCAGGCCGTGGAGCTCGAACCGGACAGTGTAGCGGCCCGAATTTCCCTGATTCAGTACTACCTCAACGCGCCGCGGGTTGCCGGTGGTGGCGCTCGACGGGCCGAATCGCATCTGGAGGCGCTGCGCGAACTTGATTCGGCTGCCTGGCTGGACATGCAGGCGATCCAGGCTTTGATTGACGAAGATATTGAGGCTTCGGCCAGTCTGCTGGAACAGGCGCTGGCCAAGGATGCCAGCTCCGCCCGGCGCACGCAGTACGGCTATCGGATGCAGCAGCTCGAACGCTGGGACGAAGCCTTTGAGGTTTTTTCAAGCCTGGTCGAGGAGTTCCCGAACGACAGCGCAAGCTGGTATCAACTGGGCCGCACCGCCGTATTGGCAAAAACTGATCTGGAGCGTGGCCGGGCTGCATTCGAACGCTTTCTGGACCTGCCGGCCTGGCCGGGTGAGCCGTCCCATGCAGCGGCCTGGTGGCGCCTTGGTGATCTGTACTTACTGGCCGAGAATCCGGACGCCGCGCGCCAGGCGTACGAGCGATCGCTACAGGAAGACGAGACCTTTGCTCCGGCTCAACAAGCGCTGGATGCCTTGACGGCTGATGATGGCTGACCTGAGTTTTTGGCTCGGCTAGCGGTCTCGTCAGGGAACAGGAGAGTGTGTCAGAATCCCAGCTTTGGGGCCTTTCTCCAGAGCTGAACAATGAACGATGCACAGCCGGCCTGGCAGCTCAAGCAGATTGCCGGCCCTCCGGTCGAGATTCCGGTGCTTGCCGCTTTGGTCATCGGGCGCGGGCTGGATTCCGATCTGATTCTTCCTGATCGGGCCGTTTCGCGCCGGCACGCTCGTCTGGAGCTTTCCGGGCGGATCCGGATCAAGGATCTGGGCGGGCCGCTGGGCACCTATGTCAATGGTCAGCGCATAACTTCCCGGCAGTTGGCTGTCGGAGACCGCATTGCCATCGGTATCTGGCAGTTTGCGCTGGCTGAAGTGTCCGGCTTACTTTCGCCGCACGGCGAAATCAGCATCGCCTCGTTGGACAACAGCCTTGCTGTTCCACGCCTTGAGCTGCTGCTTACATTTTGCAACCGCATCAATATGCTCAATGATCGCGAAGCGATGGCGCGCTGTCTGCTGGAGGCCGCCTGTCAGGGCACCGGTTTCAAGCGTGCCTGGCTGCTGCAGCGCCAAGACCGTGAGTTCAAGTCCCTGGCCAGCCTGCCAGCGCAGTCCGACAGCGGCGAAATCAGCCGCCATTTGCTCGATTATGCCCACCCTGACCAGGTCGTCTGTCTTGAACGGATCGAACAATCCCAGGCCAGTGAAAGCGTGGCTGCCCGGCGTATTACGGCGGCATTGGTAGCCACTTTTTCCGAGCTGGAGCAGGATTACTGCCTCTATCTTGACGCGCGTCATCAAGAAGCGCCGCCACAGCCCGATGCAGCGCGTTTTTGTCAGGCCCTGGTGCAGATGACCGCACTCGGTTTTAGCCGTCTGGAACAGCATCAGCGCCTGTGGCAGCAGCGCGAGGATATTTATTCGGACCTGCATGATGATCTGGGTGCGCGCCTGATCAATCTGGTCTATCGGGCACCCAATCCGGAAATGGCCGAAGAAGCGCGTGCCATGCTGGTTGACCTGCGCGACGTCGTGTCCCGGCCCGGGCGCAGCACGATCAGCCTTGATGCGTTGCTCGGAGAACTGCGCGCCGAGGCCCGGCAACGTGCCGAAGCTGCCGGCGCAGACTTTATCTGGTCTGGCCCCGTATTCGAAAAAGTGGTTGAGTGGGATGGCCAGACTGCCGGGCTGCTGTCGCGCTGCGTGCGTGAGCTGTCAAACAATGCCCTGAAACACGCGCAGCCACAAACGCTCAGCTTTGTCTGGCAGATCAGCAATCAGCGACTGCGGCTGCATTTTGAGCATGATGGCAGCTTCCGGGCTCCGGAAGAGTGGCAGCCGGGGCGCGGCATCAGCAGCATTCGCAAGCGCTGTCGCAAGCTTGATGGCGGCATCGAATGGTCTGTCCACGCAGAAAAGCTGCGTGCCGAGCTGCACCTTCCGCTGGGGCTGCTGCCGTGAAGCGGGTATTGATCATCGAAGACCTGCCGGCTGCCCGCGACTGGCTGGTTGCCGGTGTGCAGCGAGCATTTCCTGAAAGCCGGATTGAGACGGTCGGCGACTGCGCCGGCGCGAAAGAGGCCTTGGGCCGTTCCTGGCCGGATATGGCGTTGGTGGATCTGGGCTTGCCTGATGGCGACGGCACGCGCCTGATCGCCTGGGTCAAGTCAAAGCAGGCCGATACCCTGTGCATCGTCGCCAGCACTTTTGCAGACGATGCGCATATTTTCCCTGCATTGCGCGCCGGCGCCGACGGTTATTTCACCAAGGATCAGGGCCCCGATGAGCTGGCTCGCCTACTCACTGAAATTGCTGCCGGCCATCCTCCGCTGTCGCCGGCCGTTGCCCGGCGGATGATGGCTTATTTCCAGGATGACGACCCGCCTGAAGTGCCGCTGAGCGAGCGTGAGACCGAGGTGTTGCGCCTAATCGGGAAGGGCTATTCAAGCATTGAAACCGGCCGTCTGCTCAATATCACCCGGCATACGGCGGCCGGTTACGTCAAGGATATCTATCGCAAATTAGGCATCAGCTCGCGCGCCGAGGCGGCGATCAAGGCGGTCGAGTTCGGTCTGTTGCGCTGACCCCGCGATCGGGGGGTAGTGCAAATAACCCACCGCCCTGACAATTCTCCCCACAACAGCAACCAACCTGATGAGGGGAGAACATCATGAACTGCATCCGTTTATTGGTCATTTGCCTGGCCCTGGTCCCGTTCGCGCTCAAAGCCGATTTTGAGTTTGTGGAAAACCTGACCCCATCCGGTGGCGAAATTGAAGACTTCGGTATCGGTGCGGAAGTCTTCGGCAATGAGCTGTTCGCAAGTTGGTCACACGGCATCGGTGCGCCTGCATCGGCCCCGGCCCCGGCCTGCGGCGAGCTCTACCACTATGAGAAAAATGCGCACGGCCGCTGGGAGCTGCTCGGTATTCTCCAGGCGCCCGACTGCCGCCCCGGCGACATGTTTGGTGCTACCAGCATTGCCCTGGAGAACAATCTGCTGGCGGTGCCAGCCTTTACCGGCCTGCGCTTCGACGGGCAGGGCAACGCGGCCGATTCTGCGGTCTACCTGTTCGAGCGTGATCCGGACTACAACCCGGGCGGCGTCAACGCCGGCTGGCGGCCGGTTGCCACGCTTAAAGACAGCCGCAGCGGCAGCAATCGCGCGCTTGGCGGCGGGCTGAGAATGAACAACGGCGTTCTGGCGGTCCAGTCGCACGTGTTTGAAAGTGTCTTCGGTATCAATTTTGCCCGCACTGACAGCATCGTGCTGTTTGCCGAAATCGGCGGTAGCTGGCAGGAAGTCGGGCGTGCAGCCGAAAGCCGGGACTTTTTTGGCCTCGGCTTTGCGCTCAGCGATGATCAGCTCATTGTGGGCGCTCCCGAGGCCCAGACGTTTGGCGGTGCCGGACGGGTTTATGTGTACGATCGCCAGGGCGCAGAACTTGAGCAGGTTCAGGTGCTGTCTGCCGGATCCGAGGCCAATTTCGGCTATTCCGTTGATGCTCGGGATGACTGGATGGCCGTTGGGGCGCTCAATATTGGCGCCCCCGGCGCGGTGTTTCTCTACCGGCGCGATGCCGACGGCGACTGGCAGGAGGCCGGCAAGCTGACCCCGCCTGAACGGTCCGCCAACGACCTCTATGGCGTAGTAGCGCGCTTTTCGGGAGATCTGCTGTTTGTCGGCGCAGAAAACGGTCGTCGCCAAAGCGATCCTGGCGCCGGCGCAGTATTCATCTATCAGCAGATTGGTGATGGTTACGAGCTGATTCAGACACTCCACGCCCCGGTCGACAGCGCGCAAAGCGATGTATTCGGCGGCCATGTCAGCAGTAACGGCACGGATCTGCTGGTCAAGGCCATGGCAACGCCGGCTGGTGGTCAGGCGGCTCTTTACCATTACCAGCGGGCGGGCGGCAGTACCCCGGTTGATCCTGTCGAGCCGGCTGATCCAGCCGATCCGGATTTTGAAGTCTCGCCTGGCCACAGCGGTCTGTTTTACAACCCCGAGCGCAGCGGCGAAGGTTTCATGGTCGATACCCTGCCGGACGGTCGCGCCCTGATGCTGTGGTTTACCTACGACAACGGTGAGCCGATGTGGCTGACCTCCATGGGTGAATTAGTCGGGGCCAGCATCGTGCTCGATCAGGTCTTTGTAACCAATGGCGGCCAGTTTGGTCCGGCATTCGACCCGGCCGATGTCAACGCCATTCCGTGGGGAAGCATCGTGCTCGACTTCGAAGACTGCGACCAGGGAATGGCCAGCTATGTCAGTGACGTGGGCTACGGCGCAGGACAGTTCGAGCTGGTCCGCCTGTCCAATATCGCCGGGCTGCGCTGCGGCGAAACTACAGACACGGTTCTCAACGGCTTTTCCGGTGGTTTCTACAGCCCTGCCCGCAGCGGCGAGGGCCTGCAGGTTCATATCACCGATATTGGCGATGTGCGCACGCCGGTCGTCTACTGGCCCACTTACGATGACGCTGGCGGTCAGATGTGGCTGTTCGGCATGGGTCGGATCGAGGGAGACAGCATCGTGATCGACGATGTGCGTCATTTCTCGGGCGCCGATTTTGGCCCCGGTTTCGACCAGAAGTCGGTGATCGACGAACGCTGGGGTGAAGTGCGAATCGACTACAGCGGCTGTGACCAGCTCACCATCCACTACAGCACCGAGTCGTCTGCCTACGGCGACGGCCAGGTCGAGATGGAGCGGCTCTATCATCTTGGCCAGACCGAATGCTCGGGCCAGCCCTCGGTGTACTGATGCATACAGCAGACGCTTTTTCGCTCGCCGGCTGCTGGTCCGGATGGGCGGAATCTTGCCGGGGCGTTCGCGCCCCGGCTTTTTTATTGGTGGTCAGATGCTCGCACGATGCCCAGGCGTTCTTCGGTCAAATTGATTCGCGGGTGGGCGTCACCGAGCACTGGTCGCAGCCGATCCAGACTGAGTTCAAGGATTTGGGTGGCCTCTTCGCTGCGGTCCAGATGGTGCAGGCACCAGCCGTAGTTGGCCTGAAAGATGGCCAGGCTGGGATGCTCGGCACCGAGCAGGCGTTCGGCTTCGGCCAGCAGGCGCTCAAACTCTTTGGCGGCTGGGGCCGCGTCGCCGCGGGTCAGCAGCAGCATGGCCAGGTTGTTGCTTGCCGCCAGCATCTGGACGCGCAGACCGTCATCATCACTGCCGTCGACGGCGTCCAGAACCTGTCGATAAACGGCTTCTGCTTCCGCAAGCTGGCCCTGATCTTCGAGCAGATAGGCCAGCAGGTTTTGGGAGGTCAGCGTGTTGGGGTGCAGTGGGCCAAGTCGGGCGGAGTTCCAGGCAACAACGCGGCGCAGCGGGAGTTCGGCTTCCTCGGTTGCGCCGCGCTGAAGGTAGAGCGCGGCCAGATTGCCGCGGCTGACCACGGTTGACGGATGCTCGGGGCCGAGAATACGTTCCCGCGCAGCCAGCGCGTGCTGGGCGTAGCTTTCGGCTTCTTCAGCCAGGCCGATACCGTTGAGAGCCTGGGCCAGATTGTTCATGGCAGCCAGGGTCTGCGGGTGTTCTTCACCAAAGTGCTGCTGGCGCAGTTTGAGCACATCGCGCTGGGTATCCACTTCACGCTGCAGATCACCGAGCCGGCCGGCTGCTATCGCGGAGAGATTGCGCAGCACCAGGGTCAATACATGTGTTTCGCCGAGATGCTGTCTGGCCTCATCGAGGCGCCCGGTGATTCGCTCATCGGCTTCTGTCGTGCGTCCGCTGTCGAGCAGGGCGCGACCGATGAGATTGGCCAGTTCGTAGCGCAGAGTCTGTTCCAGCGGCCAGTCCAGCGTTTCGCCTTCGATGGTTTCAAGTGCCTGCAGACCCTTGTCGATGCGTCCGGACTCCAGATCGGCACGGGCCAGTTCCATGCGTGTGCGTTGCCGGTCTGCTGCGCTGATTTCCCGGTGGCGGCCGGCGGTTGTTGCCGCCAGTTCCAACTGTACCCGCCCCTCGCTGGTGCGACCTAGATTGAGCAGCACGGAGCCGAGGGTGCGCTGCAGTTCGACTCTGGCCGCCGGTGAGAGATCTTGCTCCAGCGGCAGCAGCCGCGCCGCTTCGCTGACGATATCCAGTACGGTGACCGCCTCGCCAAGCGTCTGCTCGGGATCAGCGGCCAGCAGCATGTCACGGGTGAAGCGGTTAACCACTTCGAGCTGGTCGGCGCGCGCTTCGGCCTCATTTCTGGCCTGAGCCTCACGCCAGGCAAAGTGGACTGACACCACAGCCCCGATCGCAACGGCCAGCAGCACAGTGGCAGCAGTCGCGACGCCGAGACGATGGCGTCGGAAAAAAAGAATGCCGCTGCGCCAGCGCCCCGGCGGGCGGGCCAGCAGCGGACGATGATCGAGATAGCGGCGAATGTCTTCGAGCAGCTGCGAGGCCGAGGAGTAGCGATCGTTCGGATCGCGTGCTAGGGCCTGCATGACCAGGGTTTCAAGCTCAGGCGACAGATCGCCGCGCCGCTGCCGCAGGGCCCGGGGTTGGCCATGCGCCAGCCGGTTCAGGCTGTCGATCAGGCTGAGATCGTTCAAATCCAGCGGCAGATGGCCGCTCAGGGCCTGGTAGAGCATGACGCCGATGGCATACACGTCGCTTCGGGTGTCGGCGCGGCCATCAAGCTGCTCCGGGGCCATATGGCTCAGAGTGCCGACCACTTCACCGGTTTCCAGAACGCTCGAAGCCTGGGCGGGGTCGACATCGAGAAAGCGGGCGACGCCAAAGTCGAGCACATGGGCCCGGCCGCTCTCATCGACGAGGATGTTGCCCGGCTTGAGATCGCGGTGAATGATGCCCTGCTGGTGGGCGTACTGAACGGCTTCGCCAATCTGGATAAACAGGTCGAGCAGCTCGCGCTCAGCAGGACGGGTAGCGGGAATATGAACATCGAGCCGCTGCCCGGCAATCAGTTCCATGGCCAACCAGGACAGCTCCGGGCCGCCCTTGGTGGCGGCGCGCCCGGAAGCCAGGACGCGAGCGATGGACGGATGGTTGAGCCGCGCCAGTGCCTGCGCTTCGCGATCCATGCGATCAAGGGCTTCGGGTGAAATCATGTCGGCCCGAACCAGTTTGACAGCCACCTCGCGTTCGGGTGAAAACTGCCGGGCACGGTACACCGAGCCCATGCCGCCGTGTCCGATCAGCTCGATCAGCTCGAACCCGGGGATGGTCGGCAAACCCTGCAAGGAAACGCTGCCTGCAGCTGTTCCGGGAGCAGAGGTAGCCTCGTTGAGCAGGCAAAACAGCCGTTCGGCTTGCTGTTGCAGGTCTGGATCTTGCGGAAATTCATGCCGGAACAAAGCCTGACGTTCAACGTCAGGCAGGTTTTTTGCGCGCGCAACGACTGCCAGCAGATGATTCTGTTGGGTCGGGTCAGTCACGGGCGGCGTCTAGCACCGGCAGCAGCGAGGACGTTTATCCGCCGATGCCGCAGTT
The DNA here is from genome assembly GCA_937876395.1 of uncultured Wenzhouxiangella sp. Classification (GTDB taxonomy): domain Bacteria; phylum Pseudomonadota; class Gammaproteobacteria; order Xanthomonadales; family Wenzhouxiangellaceae; genus Wenzhouxiangella. Next base: position 13,257 of record CALEIM010000022.1, read on the forward strand.
GTTCTTTTCAAACACCCGGTCAGCGCGGTAGCTTGAGCGTACCAGCGGTCCGGAGACGACTTCCATGAAGCCTTTTTGCAGGCCAATGTCGCGCAGAAGCTGAAACTCGTCCGGGGTGACGTAGCGATCGACCGGCAGGTGGTTGATGGTCGGGCGCAGGTACTGGCCAAAGGTCACGATGTCCACGTTGATGGCGCGCAGATCGTCCATCGTCTCGATCACTTCGTCCATGGTTTCACCCAGGCCCAGCATCAGGCTGGTTTTGGTGATCAGGCCGGGTCGATGGCGCTTGGCGTGGTCGAGTACTTTCAGGGTCTGCTCGTAGCCGGCGCGCGGATCGCGCACAGGGTGGGTCAGCCGGCGCACCGTTTCAACGTTCTGGGCAAAGACTTGCAAACCGGAGTCAACGACGGTTTCGACCGCCCGTTCCCGGCCCTGGAAATCGGGCGTCAGCGCCTCGATAGCCGTTTGCGGGTTGGCGCGTTTGATGGCGCGAATGCAGGCGGCATAGTGGCTGGCGCCGCCGTCGTGGAGGTCATCGCGGTCGACCGAGGTCAGGACCACGTACTTCAGGTCCATGATGCGCACCGATTTTGCGGCGTTGGCCGGCTCTTCCGGATCCAGCCAGCCGTGCGGGTTGCCGGTATCGACCGAGCAGAAACGGCAGGCGCGGGTGCAAACATCGCCCATCAGCATGATGGTGGCCACGCCGGCCGACCAGCACTCGCCGATATTGGGGCATTTTGATTCCTGGCAGACCGTCGCCAGGCGATGTTCGCTGACGTTGCGCCGAACAGCTTCATACTTGCCGCCCTGTGGAAGCTGGGCGCGCAGCCAGGTTGGCTTGCGGCCGATTGGGGCCGGCTCGACGCCGGGCCGGGCCTTGATCCCGTCGCGAATGGCGGAATGACCCTGCGGTTTGCGAATTTTTTCGCCGCTTTTGAAGGCAATCGGGATGCGTCTGACCTCGGTCACGGTAATCGAACTCCTGCTTTCGCTGCTCAATCCAAGCGGAGCATTATCCCACTGATGGAGCGTTCTTGTCTGAAGTGCAGAAAGTCAGGGCAGGGTTGCGATGTGTGTGTCTGATGAGGGTGAGCGGACCGAAAGAAGGCGCTGCCAACCCTGGGCGACCGATGATTGTGTCGCCAGGTTGAAGCTGTACAGGCGGCACGTGGTCCGCTCCGGCGGGCCAGCCCCAGCGCTGTTTGAGGGTGCGGGCCAGCTCGTCGATGCACAGAGTGGTCATATCAATGCTCCTTCGTCCTGGGCCACGGGGCGCAGCCGAACCACCAGGCGTTCCGGGCCGCCGGCAAACGGCGCGTCAAACGGGTAGCAGGTGATCAGCGTCATGGCCAGGGCATCCAGGCCCAGATCAATGCGCGTGGTGCGGGCATCGACCACGCGCAGGGATTCAACTTCCCACAGCCGTGTTTCGCCTGCCTTGCCGATCAGCTCGAAGCGATCACCCGTCTGGACCGTTTTGAGAAAAGAAAAGTGCGTGTCGCGATGAGCGGCCAGCACATGGTGACCACCTGCACCCACCGTCATTCCCGGCCCCCAGGCCATGACCGGGGTTTCCAGACCGTCAAGCACCAGCACATCAACGTCCAGGCGCGGCATGCGCAGGCGGGCGACCGGATGACTGACCGCGCCCGGCCACGCTTCAGCCGATTTGCCGTTGTCCAGGCTGCGCTGCCAGGCTCGTTCGAGCAGAACCTGACCGACCACGGCCTTGCCCTGAATCCAGCCGGCCGCAGCGAGCTGCCAGGTGGCCAGGGCGAGCAGGGCGGCGATGCTGATGGGGCGAATCATCCGGCGTCTCCATCGCGCTTGATGCGACCCTGGAACAGCAGCAGAAACACCAGTAGCAGGGCGACACCGCCGCGAATCGCGGCCGGCACGCTGCCCGCGTCCGTGGCCGGCATGGCCTGCAGTCGGCCGTGTGCCGGGCTGGTTTCCAGGCGCTGGCGCATCAGTGCTGCCTCGCGGCTGCGCGCCGGCGAGCGATCAACCGCAACCAGGCTGGTTTGGGAGCTGAGCAGGGCGTAGGCAAGCGCCGTGTCAAGCAGTTCGAGACGAGCTGATTCGGCCTGTTCAGGTACGTTCAGTCGATGCTCCAGTACCGCGATCCGCTGGCGCGCCCATTGACCGGCCACGCCGGCGGCGGACTGGAAACTTTCCAGCGGAACGATGCGCTCAAAGTGCTGGCCATTGCTGGTGCCGCGCACGACCAGATCGCCGACCAGGCGATCAAGGCGGGCAACGATCATCAGCGGCTGGCCGACGTAGAGATCCGGAACGCGCTCAGGGTAGACTTCGACCGGAACCGGCCAGTCCAGCTCAAGGTCGTGAATGACCGGGCTTTCGAGCTGCAGCACCAGCTCGCTCATGCGCTCGGCAATCGTGCCGGTTTCGGCGATGGCGGTATAGCTGCCGCGCCCGGCCTGCGAGAGGCGGCGCAGGAAACTGCCGTTGACGCCGTGGCCGATGCCAACTGTGAACAGACGACTGTCGCCAATCGTACCCTCCAGGCGCTGGATCAACTGAGTTTCATTGCCGACCATGCCGTCGGTAATGAACAGGATCTGACGTAGAAAGCCGCGCTCGGGTGGGTGTGCCAGCGCAAGATTGAGCGGCGGGCCCATGGCGGTTCCGCCGCCAGCCGTCAGGCGATCCACCCAGATCGATGCTTCGCCAAGGCGTTGCGAGTCGAAGGCAACGGGCTGCGGGTAGAGTGCCCGGGCCTGGTGATTGAATTCGATCACGTTGAAGCGGTCCCCCGGACGCAGGCTGGCCAGCGCGTAGTGCAGGGATTCGCGCGCTTGGCGTATCGGTTCATTGCCCATCGAGCCGGAGGTGTCAATGATCAGAATCAGCTCGCGCGGTGTTTCATCAGCCTCGAAGTTTTGTGGCGGCACCAGCATCAGCATGAGATGTTCGTGGCCGTCAAAATACTCGGCGAAGGCGGCATGGCTGGCCTGTTCGGCGTCTCCGGGCTGCCACTCCAGCTCGAAATCGCGCCCGGACCAGTCGGCCCCTTCAGCCAGACTGATGAGATAGTCGCTGCCGATGGCTTCGACTTCGATGGCGTGGTGAACGGCCTGCACCTGCGCCAGCGCCAGGCCGGGGCGTAGATCCACTGTCAGCTCATAGGGTCGGGCAATCGACCTGCCACCCAGGGCCGCAGCAAGCTGGCGTTCCACGCTGGGCCCGAATTCAGCGGCCGGGCGAAACTGCGGGGCGGCTGAAGTTGGAAAATGCAGTTGAAAACGGCCGTGCTCATAGCGGACGGCCTGGCTGAAGCCGATTTCTATTTCGATCAGTTCCCCAGGCCCGATATTGGCCACCCGGGTAGTGAACAGGTTGCTCTGTTCCTGTTCGACC
>CALEIM010000023.1 GCA_937876395.1 uncultured Wenzhouxiangella sp.
CCAGCTCATAATTCGGCACCTGACAATCGAGTTCGTCGAAATACTCCGCCAGCACTGAGCGCGCCTCTTCGAGCGTCGGAAAGGTGTAGCGCGCGGAACTGTCGCGATAGACCTCAATGGTCCGGATCTCAGGGATGGTCCAGTTCATTCGGGCCGCCAGCGCTTCGGCATTCACCCGCGCCTGAGTCCAGCGGTTCCAGATGTCTTGGACGAGGACGCCGTCGCCCAGGTTGTCGTGCAGCGCCATGGCCAGGCGCCATTTCAACACGTGGAAATTGCCGACAGCCCCGGCCGCTAGGTCGTCAAAAACAGAAGCCACTGACTCGCGCCGGGACGCTTGCACGAACAATCGAATCACGAAACAGCCGCCCGGGCGCAGAACCCGACGAAGCTCGTGACACAAGCGACGATGCATCTCGATATTTTCGAGCACGGTGAAACATCCATCGCCGACCACGCAGTCGAGCATGTCATCGCGTAGCGGCATATCGAGCCAACTGGCACAAACCGGAATCATGGCGCCGGCGGACCGACGCGGACCGATTTCACGAATCATCTGCAGGCTGCGATCAATCGCCAACAAGCGGCTGCCCGTCGGCCACGGCATGCCGACAAGCTCCGGGGTGACGCCAAGAAGCGCGTTCTGCATCGACTCGCAGCCGATTTGATGCCACACCCGGTGCACCATCTCCCCGGCGACCGCAACGTCTTCTTGGCCGGGGCGTAGCGGTGGCCCGACACTGTCCCATTGCAGTGCGTGCCGTTGCCAGTGGTCGCCACCGGGCGCGGCGTATTCAGACAATTCCGTTGTGCTGCCGGAGCTCATCGCAGGGATTTCGATGTCGCTGTGCCCGCTCATCGTGGCGGCAGAATAACCCGGATCAGGGCGCCGCCGAGTGCGCTGCTGACGTCCGCTTCGAGCCGGCCGTCATTGGCCTCGACCAGCTCACGCACGATGGACAGGCCAAGGCCCTGGCCCTCACGGCGTTCATCGCCGCGTTCACCGCGTTCGACCAGGCGCTCAAACAGCTCAGGTTCAATACCCGGGCCATTGTCTTCAACTTCCACCACTACGCCGTCGCGCCGCTGCCCGTGCTGGCCGGGCCGAACTCGCGCAAGCAGCCGTCCGCTGCCATATTTAGCGGCATTTTCCATAAGGTTGCCGCAGATCTCCCACAAATCGCGCTCATCAATGTAGGCGACCAGGTCGGCATCGCCTTCCACTTCGGTGGCCAGGCCCCGATCACGGTGCAAACGTTCGAGGGAATCGGCCGTGCGCTCAAGAATCGGCTGAACGGCAACCGCCCGGGGCAAGGCGCGGCGGGTCGAGCGCTGGGCGCGTTCAAGCTGGCGGCGGATAATCTGATCCATGTCATCGAGATGAGCAACAGATTCGGCTGGCAACTGCCCATCGTCCGACTCCAGCCTGACGCGCAGCACGGCCAGCGGCGTTTTCAGCGCGTGGGCCAGGTCGGCCAGGGCCTCGGCATAGCGTCGGGCGTTGTCGCGCTCGGCGGCCAGCAGGGTGTTGAGGTTGTCGGTCAGCGGACGCAGTTCGCGCGGGTAATTGCCCTTGATGCGTTCACCGCGTCCGGATTCGATCTCGGCTACTTCGGCCGCCACCTGTCGCAGGGGACGCAGCACGAAAACAAGCAAAAATACCTGCCCGACAATAATCAGCCCGGCAGCCAGCCCAAGCCAGCGCCACAGGTCGGCGCGAAAGCGAAACAGCTCCATTTGCAGGCGGTTGGGATCTTCAGCGGCCCAGATGGTCAGGTCGACGAGCTGCCCGTCGGGACGCTCCCAGCCCAAACCGATGGCAAAGATATTCCAGGTGCCATCGGTCTCAAGGCCACGAAACAACTCCGATCCACGTCCGATCACGCGCGCATTGGGCTGCGGCACGACGCCCATCAGTGACGCTGAGCGCCACTCGCCAAACGGCGTCATGGCACCACCGTGCAGGCTTGAGCCGGGCCGGTTCAGGCGCGGCTCAGCCAGCAAATCGGGCATCTGCGGCTGGCCGTTGGCATCCAGTTCGACGGTCGACAGCACCAGGTAGACCACGGCTTCGAGCCGCTCTTTCATGCTCGCTTCTGCCGCATTGGTAAAAACCCGATCGATGGCGGCGCCGACCACGGCCAGGGCGATAATCAAAGTCAGCCCGGCGCCGACCAGCAGGCGCAGGCGCAGCGAGGTCGACGCCCGGCCCTGCTCATCCACGGCGTCGGTCAGTCATCGTCCTGACGAAAACGATAGCCACGACCGCGCAAGGTCTGGATGGGCTGCCAGGTGCCGTCGGCATCAAGCTTCTTGCGCAAACGGCCGATGATGACCTCGATCACGTTGCTTTCGGGGTCGGTGTCTTCATCGTAGAGATGGTCGTTGAGCTCGGTTTTTGAAACCACCTGCCCCGGATGGAGCAGGAAATACTCAAGCACCTTGTACTCAAAGCTGGTCAACTCCAGCTCCTCGCCGCCCAGATGAGCACTTTGACTGGACAGGTTGACAGTCAACTCGCCGACGCTGACTTCCGGTGCGGCGTGCCCGGCCGAACGCCGCAGCAGCGCGTGCACGCGCGCCATCAGCTCCTCGATACGGAAGGGCTTGGTGACATAGTCATCAGCGCCCAGCTCAAGCGCTTCGACCTTGTCTTGCCAGTCGGAGCGAGCAGTCAGAATCAGCACCGGATACTTGTGCCCCTGCTCACGCAGCTTTCTGACAATGTCCATGCCGCTTTGGCCGGGCAGGCCCAGATCAATGATCGCCAAATCAATCGGGTATTCAACGGCAAAATGCAGACCATCAATGCCGTCGGCGGCCAGGTCAACCGCAAATCCCTGGCGCTTGAGCGCCCGGCCGAGCAGCTCGCGCAGCTCGGTCTCATCTTCAACTACGAGAATACGCATGGTTCAGCTTCCCTCGGCGGGCACCCGGACGGTGCGAACGACGCCGTCGCGGGTCAGTATGCGAATGACGTGGATACGCTGACCGTCACGCTCGACGGTTTGCGCTGACACAACCTGGGCATCGTTGTCTTTTGCCACCTTGCGGGCGGCCTCTTCCAGCGAGACACCCCAGGCTCCAGCCACCAACACGGCAGCCAGAACCACGGCAGTCAGAAGGTTTCGAAACATGCGGCGCATTACCCAATCCCGGTGAGCGATGGCCTGATTCTAACGCTTGCGGGTTAATCGACGCTTAATAAATTTCGGCCACGCAGCAGCGCAGGCTGCCGCCGGCCTTTTCGATTTCATCAAGTTCGATGGCATGAATGGTGAAGCCCCAGCTTTCCAGTCGTTTGATCTTTTCGGCCGCCAGCGCATCAAACGCGACCTGGCTCATGAACAGATCAGAGTGGCTGAGCGCAATAATGTTGCCGGCAAAGGCTTCTTTTTCTTCCGTGCTGATTTCCAGCACCCGCTCAGGGTACAGCTCGGCAATGGCGCGCGGCACTTCCGGGTCGGCAAAGGCATCCGGGCAGACCACCACAGCGCGTGAGGCGAGCACCGACATGACGACGTTGGTGTGGTACTCGTTTTCATTCAGGTCGAAGCGAAAGCTCAGGCCCAGATCGAAAGCCTCGTGCATGGCCTGGCAGCCAGCCTCGTTGACCCGCTGGGTCATGCCGCAAAAACCGATCCGGCGGCCACGATCCATCACCAGCACGCCGGTCAGCTCGGCGATCACGCCCGGCGCGGCCAGCTCAATGCTGTCATAGCCCATCAGATCGGTGAACAGGGCGCGGATGTCGATGCGGTCGGCTTCGCGCTGGCGGTTGGGGTAGCGCATGGCGCCGACAATCAGGCGCCCGGCCGCAGTAGCAAAAACGTTATTGGGAAATACGTCATCGGGCGTTTCCGGATGTCCGGGGAAGCGCACCACCGGAATGCCGCAGGCGCTGATTCGTTCGCTCAAACGGCGATGCTGATCAAGTGCACGGCCCGGGTCAACCTGGCTGTCGACCTCCATGTACTCATTGTCCTGGGCGGTCTCTTCGGAAATTCGGAAGCCGCTGGGTTCGACGAGAAACACGGCCCGCGGCACGGCGGGCGCTTCATGGCTGAGCCGACCGGCATGAATCTCGGTAAGAAAATCGGCAGGAGTTGTGACAATCATTGAGTCTGTCTCGAATTAATCAGGTCTTCGGGGGCGTCTATCTTAGCCGCAGTTATTTGCCGGTCAAGTTCATTTCGATCCAGGTATGACGGCAGGTGAAAATCAGCCAGTGCGGTGGTCCGCCTGGGCCGCCGGCATGGCCTCCAGCAGCAGCTCGGTGCCGGCCTCCGGACGATGCATGTTCTGGCTCAGATAACGCCGCCAGTGGCGCGCGCCCGGCTGGCCCTGGAACAGACCGAGCATATGCCGGGCGACATGGGCGAGCCGCCCGCCGCCCGCCAAGTGGCCCTCGGCATAGGCGGCCATCTGGGCGACAACCGCGTGACGCGACGCGGCGGCCGGACGGGCCAGTGCCCGGCTGAGCTCGGTCAGCAGCCAGGGGTTCTGATAGGCGGCGCGGCCCAGCATGATGCCGTCAACGTGCTCAAGCTGGCCGAGGGCATCATCAACGTTGCGCAAACCGCCGTTTATCACGACCTGCAGATTCGGAAAGCGCTGCTTGAGTCGATAGACGCGCTCATGATCGAGCGGCGGAACCTCGCGGTTTTCTTTCGGACTCAGGCCCGACAGCCAGGCCTTGCGGGCATGCACGATGACGGTCTGGATGCCGCTGGCCTGGGTCGTTTCGACAAAATCCTGGAACCAGCCCTCGCTATCGAACTCGTCTACGCCGATGCGGAATTTGACCGTGACCGGAATCGACACGGCCCGGCGCATTGCCGCCAGGCAGTCGCGGACCAGCTCGGGCTCTTTCATCAGACAGGCGCCAAAGCGGCCCTTCTGAACCCGATCCGACGGACAGCCGACGTTGAGATTGATCTCGTCATAGCCGAAATCCGCACCGATCCTGGCCGCCTCGGCCAGCGCGACCGGGTCACTGCCGCCAAGCTGCAGGGCAAGCGGATGCTCGGCCGGATCAAATCCCAGCAGGCGCTCGCGATCACCGTGAATGACCGCGCCGGTGGTGAGCATTTCGGTGTAGAGCAACACCTCGGGCGCCAGCAGACGATGGAAGTACCGGCAGTGGCGGTCGGTCCAATCCATCATCGGAGCAACGCTGGGAAGGTGGTAAAACATGCTGCTTGAAACAACCGGGAGCCCGGCCTCCTGTTAACAAATAGTCGAAAATATGGCGAAAACTTGCCGGCCCGCGCTGCCCTGTGGCATATTGGCCGACAGTGTGACGTTCGAACCGGCGCGCCCGGCCCCGGTTCCAGGGGGATTGCATGATTCAGAACAAGGGCCGCAGCGATTTGGCCGCGCACCTGCAAGCGGCAACGCCTTGGCCGATCGCCGGTAACCGCGGCAGCATTGAAGTCACCGTGATGAACTACGCCGGGATCACCTCGGCAGCCGTTATCACCGGATTCGCTGCCTACCACTATTTTACCGGCAACGTGACCAGCGCGTCGATCAATGCGCTGATCGCCGTTTTGCTGATCGCAGTGCTGATGATCGGCCTGAATCAGCAGTTCACGCGTACGGCTCTTGTGCTGTTTGGCGCGGTGGTCACCGTGTCGTGCGTAGTCAGCGCCATGTTCGTCAGCAACAACGGCTTGTTGTGGGCCATGCTCGTTTTGTGGATCAATTTCCTGATTCTGCCGCGCCGTCTGGCCGTTGCGTTCAACCTGTTTGTCATCATGGCCCTGGCCATCCAGACGAGCCTGTTTGATTCATTCCTGCAGCAGATTAGCTGGCTGGTCGTCGCCACCCTGATTTCGGGCTTCGGACTGATTTTTACCAATCAGATGCGCACCCAGCGCGAAATGCTGGCCCAACTCGCCACCCAGGACCCGCTCACAGCCGTTGGCAACCGGCGACTGATGCAACATGGCCTGGAACAGGCCATCGCCGGGTACCGGCGCAGCGGTCGAGCAAGCACGCTGCTGATCCTGGATCTCGACCACTTCAAGCAGATCAACGACCGGCACGGTCACGAGGCCGGCGACAATATCCTGAAAAGCTTCGCCGACATGGCACGTAAGCTGCTTAGAGCTGAAGACGGGCTGTATCGACTCGGCGGCGAAGAATTCGTGATCCTGGTTCGCGATATGGATGAGCAAACCGCCAGCGCAAGTCTGGATAACCTCCATCAGCGCCTCAGCGGCCAACTTGAGGGGCCCGAAGGGCCGCTGCGATGCTCGGCCGGTGCGGCCGTGCTCATGCCGGACGAAAACTGGTCACGCTGGCTGGCCCGAGCCGACCACGCTCTCTACCAGGCCAAGCGCGCCGGCCGCAACCGGCTGGTGATTGCCTGATCCGGCGTAGCCCGTGTCTATTTCGTCTCGATACCGCTTTCGCTGGCAACCAGCACCACATCGGCGCCGCGCTGAGCGAACAGGCCACAGGTGACCACGCCCGGGATCTGGTTGATTTCGTTTTCGATACGAACCGGATCGACCAGATCAAGGTTGCGTATATCCACGATCAGATTGCCGTTATCGGTGGTGAACCCTTCACGCAGTTCGGGACGGCCGCCCATGGCAACGAGCTTGCGCGACACCAGCGCACGAGCCATCGGGATGACTTCAATCGGCAGTGGAAATTCACCCAGCACCCTGACCTGCTTGGACGCATCGACAATGCAGACAAAACGACGGCTGGCCGCGGCAATGATTTTCTCGCGGGTGAGCGCGCCGCCGCCACCCTTGATCAGACGCTTGTGCTCATCGACCTCATCAGCGCCGTCAATATAGAGCGCCAGATCACCGGTGTGGTTGAGATCCAGCACGCGCACGCCGATCTGCTCAAGGCGCCGGGTAGTCGCCTGCGAGGACGAAACAGCACCTTCCACACGCTTGCCCGAAGCCGCCAGCGCGTCGATAAAGGCGTTGACGGTTGATCCCGTTCCCACGCCCAGCGTCATGCCATCTTCAACGTAGTTTACGGCGGCTTGCGCCACGTCGATCTTGAGTCTGTCCTGGCTCATAGTTTTTCCAGTCCCATGATGTAATCCCAGTGTGCCTTGTCGATCGGCATGACCGACAGGCGATTACCGCGCCTGATCAGCGGCAAACCGTCGAGCGCGTCGGCATGCTGCTTGATTTCACGCAGCGAAATCGTGCGCCGGGTGTGGCGCTTGTAGCGAACGTCGACCAGAATCCAGCGCGGATCGTCTGGATCGCTTTTGGGGTCGTAATACGGTGTTTCCGGATCAAACTGGGTCGGGTCGGGATACGGCTTGCTGGCCACCTCGGCAATGCCGACCACGCCCGGCTCCTTGCAGTTGGAATGATAGAAGAAAACCTTGTCGCCGATCTTCATGTCGTCGCGCATGAAATTGCGCGCCTGGTAATTGCGCACGCCGTCCCAAGGCTCGGTCCCAACGCGCTTCAAATCATCAATGCTGAAGGCTTCCGGCTCGGTTTTCATCAGCCAATACTGCACGAGGACCAGGCTCCAAACAGAAAAAGGAAAGGATAGTCTAACGCAGCCGCCGAAGGTTGACGGCGAATCCGCGTCAGAATCTCGGCAACCACCCCAACCAATGGCACATGTCTTTGTGCGACACACAGGCATAATAGCGGCTGCGAGGTCCACTGGGAGAATCGAACCATGAGCAACAACACATACGGAATTGGCAACGCGCTGATCGATATCATTGCCGCGCCGTCAAAGGCGATTGATGAAATTCGTGACCGGGTGAGCTGGCTTTGGGTGCCGCTAATCATCGTGATCGTGCTGTCGATAGCCAGCCTGGTCAGCTACTACGCCTGGGTGGATTTTGACTGGCTGGTCGACCAGTCGGTTGCCCAGGCCCTGCAGTCCGGCGCTGATCCGTCGGCCGAGGCGGCCATACGCGGCTTCATGCAGCCGGGCACGATGATCGCCATTGCCGCAGTGTCGGTGTTGGTCTTCACCCTGCTGATTTACATCCTGCAGTCGGTCTACCTGCATCTGATCAACAAAGTCACCGGCAATCCGGAGCTGCGCTTTGGTCAGTGGTTTTCACTGACGGCCTGGTCTGCGTTTCCGATGGTGTTTGTGGCCCTGTCGACCTTCGGTATGCTCGCCCTGACCAGCACCCGCCAACTGGGGCAGTACGATCTGTCGCCGTTGAGCCTGCAGTCACTTTTTATTGGCGCTGAACCCGGCTCATCCTGGGCGTCCTGGGGCAGTTCACTGACCCTGATCTCTTTCTGGACGATCGGGCTGCTGGCCCTGGGTATCCGACGCTGGACCGGCGCTTCAGTGCTGAAGGCCGTGATTATCGCCGCTATGCCCTCGGTGCTGATATTCGGCATCTGGGCGCTGGTCATCGCCTGATTCGGATGAAACGCAAACTGCTCATATTCGCCGCCATCGGGGCGGCCCTGGTACTGCTGCTGTTGTTCTCCCGCCTGACCGGCACAGACAGCGGCAAGGAAGTCGAAATCAGTCCGGTGCAGCAGGAGGTTGTCCGTAGCGCCGTGCTCGCTTCCGGCCAACTGGTCTATCGTGATCAGGTCCAGCTACGCTCGGAGCTGATCGGCCGTGCCGCTCTGGTCCCCTTCGAAGAGGGCGACCGGGTGGCAGCCGGCGACCTGATCGTTGGCCTTGAGCCCGAGCAGTACCAGGCCCAGCTCGACCAGCAGGAAGCACGGGTGCGGCTGCAGCAGATCGCCATTGACCGCCAGCAGCTACTGGTTGAAAACCTGCAGCGCCAGGTGGAACGTACCCGCGAGCTGTTCAGGCGCGAGCTGGTGGATGCCAGCTCCCAGGAAAACTCGGAAAACGAGCTGGAGATGGCGCGCCTGGATCTGCAATCCCGCCAGGCGGCCTTGACTCAGGAGCGCGCCGCGCTGGCACAGACGCGTGACAATCTGGACCGCACCGAAATCCGTTCGCCGATCGACGGCATCGTCATCCAGCTTGATGTCAAACCGGGCGAGTCGGTTATTGCCGGCACCACCAATATCCCTGGCTCGACGATCGCGATCATTGCCGATACGTCCTCGATGCTGGCCGAACTGCTGGTTGATGAAGCCGACATCGCCCAGGTTGCGGTGGATCAGCCGGCCGACATTTACGCCGCCGCTTTTCCGGACACGCCAATCCATGGCGTGGTCGAAAAAATTGCCACCACCGCGCGACGCGCCGAAGGCCAGCAGAACCTGAGCTTTGAAGTTGAAGTGCGCCTGCTTGACGCAGACCGGATGGACGTACGCTCGGGCATGAGTGCGCGCGCCGAAATCTTCACCGAATCCAGCGAACACGCCCTTGCACTGCCGATCCAGGCCGTTCAATACGATGAAAGCAACGCCAGCGGCGAAGAAAACAGCTACGTTTTTGTAGACGACCACGGCACCGCCCGCCGGCGCGCGGTGCGCACCGGATTGTCGTCTGACAGCCACATCGAAATTCTTGACGGGCTTTCAGCCGGCGAGCGCGTCGTGACCGGCCCGTTCCGCACCCTGCGCACGCTCAGCGACGGTGAGCGAATACGCGCCATAACAGCGGGCACGGCAGGCACAACGGCCGAGGCAGACTGACATGAGCGTTGTGGCCACCGTGGATGCGAACACCCAGGTGATCGCCCTGCGCGGCATTCGCCGCGAGTACCACATGGGCGACCAGACCGTCCACGCGCTGGCCGGGATTGATCTGGACATCGGTCACAACGAATACGTCGCCGTAATCGGTGCTTCCGGCTCGGGCAAGTCCAGCCTGATGAACGTCATCGGCTGCCTGGATCGCCCCACCGCCGGCACCTACCACCTCAACGGTCGAGACGTAGCGCGCATGAATGAAAACGAGCTAGCCGAGGTGCGCAATCGCGATATCGGTTTCATCTTTCAGAGCTTCAACCTGCTGCCGCGAGCTGATGCGCTGCAAAACGTGATGCAACCGCTGGTTTATCGACGTTTGCCGATCGCCGAACGACGCCGGCAGGCAACGCGCGCCCTGGAACGTGTCGGCCTGGCCTCGCGCATGGACCATCTGCCCAACCAGCTTTCCGGCGGTCAGCGCCAGCGCGTGGCCGTGGCTCGTGCCCTGGTCGGCGAACCGGCCATCCTGCTGGCCGACGAACCGACCGGCAACCTGGACTCGGCTACCACCCTGGAAATCATGGCCCTGTTCGACCAGATTCATACCAGCGGCCAGACCATCATCATCGTGACCCATGAGCCCGAGATTGCCCAGCACTGCCATCGCGTGGTGCGCCTGCGCGACGGGCTGATCGAATACGACCGGCGGAACAAAGAGCGATGATTTCGATTGCGCTCGACAGTCTGCGCTCGGCCTTCGATGCCATTCGTACCCACGGCCTGCGCTCCATCCTGACCACGCTTGGCATCATCATCGGCGTTGCCGCAGTGATTGCGGTCATTTCCATCGTTCAAGGGCTTTCCCACACGGTCAACGCGCAGTTCCAGGGCCTTGGTGCCGATACCGTGACGGTGCGCTCATACACACCGTTTTCCCAGGCGATCATCGGTCGCATGTCGCTGCTTGAGGAAAAAGATCTGCGCGCTCTGGAACACCGCGTCGAAGGCATTTCGCATATCACCCCGGTGATGTACAGCCCCGACGGCCGCACCGGCCAGGTTGGCTACCGCAGCCGCAACCACTTCACCCAGGTGATGGGCGTGGGCCACGCCTACATCGACGTGACCGGCGTGATGCCACAAGAGGGCCGCTTCTTCACCCGCAGCGATGCGGAGCGACGACGCATGGTCTGCCTGATCGGAACCGAGGTGGGCGAACAGCTTGAACTGCCCGACAGCGGCCTGGGTGAGTTCATTCGGGTCGGCGACGACTGGTGCCGCATCGTCGGCGTACTGGAAAGTCGCGGCGAGCTGTTCGGCATGTCGCAGGATGATCTGGTTCTGCTGCCGTACAACACCATGCAGCGCCTGGCCGGCAGCACCCGGCGCACCGACATCCAGATTCATCTCAAAGTGATCGACGTCGATCGCATGGACGAGACCACCGATCGCATTCGGCGCGTGTTGCGCCAGCAGCGCGGACTGGGGCCCGGTCAGGCCGATGATTTCCGGGTTCAGACCGCAGAGCAGCTCACCGAAAGCTTCAATTCCATTCTCAATACAGTCACCGGGGTGGCCGCAGGCATTGTCGGCATCTCGCTGTTGGTTGGCGGCATCGGCATCATGAACATCATGCTGGTCTCGGTCACTGAGCGCACCCGCGAGATCGGCATTCTCAAAGCCCTGGGTGCCACACGCGGCGATATCCTGCTGCAGTTCCTGATCGAGGCCGTTCTGCTGTGCCTGCTCGGGGGCCTGATTGGTCTGGCCATCGGCTACGGCGTCGGCGCCGTGGCCGCGATGCTCCTGCCCGGCTTTCCACCGGCCCACGTGCCGCTGTGGGCCATCTTCCTGTCGGTGGGTTTTTCAGCGGCAGTTGGCATCGTCTTCGGCATCCTCCCGGCCGCCAAAGCCGCACAGCTCGATCCGATCGAGGCGCTCAGGTACGAGTAGAGCCGGTCAAGCAGGTGCCTGGCCGGCCTGGTCTTTCCGAACCGGCTGAATGACCTCTTTGAGCGCGCTGTCGGGCAGTGCATAGGTCAGGCCAACGTGGGGGCTGTTGGCGGCCAGCACTTCAGGAAAACGGATGCCGGGCAGGACGGAAACGGCGAATACTTCCTGAACCGCATCCTCGAACTTGAGAAAGCCCACGGTTTGGCCCGAGCGAATATCCACCACCCAGACGCCGCAGTTGCGCTCGGATACGCGTTCGGTCAGCGAAATACCGGAGAATACGGCCGATTCACGCACCTGGGACAGGCCGATAAAGGCAAATTGGCCGAGAAAGTCCAGGCCACGGGTAAAACCGGGAAGCTCGGCCACGGTTTCCACCTGGCCGGTGTCAAGATCGACCGTGGCCAGTGAACCGTTGCCCGATTCGAGCACCCACAGCTTGCCTTGGTACCAGCGCGGTGAATGCGGCATGGACAGGCCGCGGCAGAGGATCTCATTGCTCTGGACGTCCATCAGCACACCGCCGCCGGCCTTGTTTTCACGCCAGCCGCCGGCCAGGTCGCTGGTGCCCAGTGCGGTGACGTATTTCGGTTTGCCGTCCACCACTTCAAGGCCGTTTAGATGACAGCGATCTTCGGCCGCATAGCCGGAAATGAACGGTGGCCGCCAGCGCGGCACGAAACTGTGCTCTTCATCGAGCGTGCACAAGCAGGAGAAACGGGTGTTGACCAGCCACAGCTCGTCGCCGGCCCAGTCCATCTCGTGAATATCAATCTGGCCGGTGACGTGCGTGCGCCGCGGCAAAAACGCGGCGTCGTGGCGCCCCTTGGGCTCTAAACGCGCTGCCAGATCGGTCATTTGACGGTAGAACTCGACCGTTTGCCGGGTGCCCATCGCCAGACGCCCGGCGCCATCAACGGCCAGCCCCATGGGCCGATTGGAAAGTTGAAAATGGGTGTTGAGCTTGCCCTCGCTTTCTCGACAGATCACCAGCTTGCCTGCCTGGTAGGTTGTAACCAGCAGGGAGCTGGCGGTTTGCTGAAGCAGCTGAGGCAGACTTTTGGTGTGCACACTGCGCAAAGCCGACACGTCTGTCGCGGCCTGGTTTGCGTCGCCGGAAGCTGCTTGTGGCGACTGCGCTGCCGGGTCGGCCTGGATAACGGCCGCATCGGCCGACTGCTCTTTGTGCGGCTCAGCGGTGTGCCCTTCTGCGGCCTTGGCTGCCGCCTGGCGAGCCTTTAGAACAACCACCGGCCGGCCCTGATCATCACGAAGCGCGCTTTGCACCACCGTCTGGTAGAGCATCTCGGCGCTGTCCATTCCATTGGCGAGTCGCCAGGCTCCCGAAAAGCTGGCCGCCTGGGCCAGCAACTGCTCCAGGGCCTGCTGATAGGCAGGTCGGCCTTGATCATCCTCAGCAAAACGGGCATAGATGCCCTGCCACTGCTGGATAAACTGTTCGAGGCTGGCCTCCAGCTTGGGCAGATGAGGTGCATTTTCCGGTGCACTGGAGCGCAGATCTTCCATCACCGCGCCGATCAGACTTTCGAGTTCAAACGGCGACATCACGCGCGGCAAGCGGACGGTTTCGGCCTCCAGCTCGCGAGCGGCGGCCGCACTCAGATTGATCTGGCGCGGCGACATGCGGTTTTCTCGTTCAGGTTCCAGCGGCCGATCCGCGGATTTTATCGTGTTCCAGAACGAGGCCGACCCGACGGTGTCGCTGATCACGCACAGCAGCGGCTCATCACCCGATACTTCGTGGCGATAACCGGCCCAGCCGTTGAGCGTCCACACCTCGCCGGCCGGAAGTTCGATCGATTCGCTGCCACAGTGCCAGCGGCTGCCGACGGCTTGGATGGGCATGAATACGCGCAGCCGCCGATGCCAGTAGTAGCCGGCATCCACCTGGGTTTTGGCGTCGGCACCTGGCTCGACGCGCAGCAGCAGGCTGCGTCCAAGTACCGTATCAAGTGCCAGCAGCAAGCGCTGAACGGTCGGCAGCTTCTCCAGCCAGGCCGTTGGGCGCAGGACGCCTTCCAT
>CALEIM010000024.1 GCA_937876395.1 uncultured Wenzhouxiangella sp.
GCGGGCACCTGGGCCGGCCTGCTGCTGGCCGGCTGCAGTACGCGCCAGGTGCAGGATTCACTGGTCGGCTCGACCGCCCAGCGTCTGGTCACGCATGCCATTGATAATCTGGTTCGCAAACTGCCTGCAGCCGACTTTGAGCCGCTGCGCGGGCAGTCGCTGTACGTCCAGAGCCACTTCATCGAGCACGACGACCTTCGACTCTACGCCGACCAGCGCCTGATGGTCGAGCTGCAGTCACGCTTTGGCATTCAGACCGTTGCTGATCCGGACGAGGCTGACCAGCAGCTCGGAGTGTTCTATACCTCGCTTGGCACGGACCATGCGGTTCAGGGCTTTTACCTGCCGCTGGGTTTTGTGCCCGGCTATGACCAGTCTACCCGGATCGATCTGATCAGCCTGGAGCGGTTCCACGGCGTGGCCGAGATGTATTATTTTCTCGGCCCACTCGGCGGGCAGCGACGCAGCCCGGTCATTCAGGCGCGTACCCGAACCGATGCGCTGGGCCTGCCGATCATCACCATTCCGCTGTCGAATATCGACCGTTGAGCGTTAGTGGCGCACCGACGGCTCCTGCCAGTCGCCAGTTTCAGCCCACCGCTCCAAAGCGTCCAGCCAGGGCTGAAAGTCGAGGCCCTCGGCCTGGAGCCAGGCGTCGTTGTAGTAGGTGTCGGCGTAGCGTTCGCCGCCGTCGCAGATCAGGGTGACGATGCTGCCGCGCTCATTTTTACGACGCATTTCCGTCAGCAGGCGCACGCTGCCGATCAGGTTGGTGCCGGTTGAGCCGCCCAGTCGTCGGCCAAGGCAGGATTTGAGAAAACGCAGCGCGGCCATCGAGGCGGCGTCCGGCACGCGCTCCATGCGGTCGACCACGCCGGGGATAAAGCTGGGTTCAACGCGCGGCCGGCCGATGCCTTCGATGCGCGAGCTTTCCTCGATGGTCACCCGCTGGTTGCCGGATTCATAAAAATCGGCAAACACCGAATGCTCCGGATCGACCACGCACAGCTCGGTCGGACAGCCGGCAAACCGCTGGTAGCGCATGTAGCGGCCGATGGTCGCGGCCGTGCCGCCGGTGCCGGCCGACACCACCACCCAGCGTGGATGCGGCTGTGGTTCCAGCGCCATCTGCGAAAACAGCGATTCGGCAATGTTGTTGTTGCCACGCCAGTCGGTGGCGCGCTCGGCGTAGGTGAACTGATCCATGTAATGCCCGCCAAGCTCGGCCGCCAGGCGCTCGGACTCGGCGTAGATGGCGCCGGGTGCAACCAGATGGGATTCGCCACCGTAGAAGGCGATCTGGTCGATTTTCTTGCGCGAGGTGTCCACCGGCATCACGGCGATGAAGCGCAGGCCCAGCAGTCGGGCGAAATAGGCTTCTGAAACGGCGGTTGAGCCGGAGCTTGCCTCAATGATCGGGGTATCGGGCCCGATCCAGCCGTTGGCCAGACCGTAGAGAAACAGCGAGCGGGCCAGGCGGTGCTTGAGGCTGCCGGTCGGGTGGATTGACTCGTCCTTGAAATACAGTTGCCAGCCGCGCCAGACCGGCGGCATATCCATGCGCACCAGATGGGTATCGGCCGAGCGGTTGAAATCGGCCTCGATCGCGCCAATGGCTTCAGCAACCCAGCGGCAACGATGTTTGAGCATGTCCGTTTCCACGTTGGATACCGGGCCATGATACCTGAGCGGAATGCGAAACCTTCCTGTTAGAATAGCGGTCCAAATCGCCCGATAGCCCATTCAAATCAAGGACCAACGCCCATCATGAGCGAACATTTGCGTGCCTCGACCATCAGCCGCGGCCAGTCCATCTCGATGGATGAAGGTGCCCGCAGCGTACTGCGCAACACCTGGACCCTGCTGGCCCTGACCCTGCTGTTCAGCGCCGCGACGGCGACGTTGTCGATGCTCAACAACTGGCCGCATCCAGGCCTGCTCATCACTCTGGCCGGCTATTTCGGGCTGCTGTTTCTGACTCAAGCCCTGCACAACTCCGCCTGGGGCGTTCTCAGCACCTTTGCCCTGACCGGCTTTATGGGTCTGACCATCGGCCCGATCATCAATGCCTACACGATGATGTTCGGCAACGGCGACCAGCTGGTCATCGCTGCCATGGGCTCGACCGGCGTGGCCTTTATCGGCCTGTCGGGTTTTGCTCTGGTGACGAAAAAGGATTTCAGCTTCATGGGGCCGTTTTTGTTCGTCGGCATTCTGGTGGCCTTTGTCGCCGGCCTGATTTCGATTTTCTTCAGCATGCCGGCCCTGAGCCTGGCGGTCAGCGCCATGTTTGCCCTGCTGATGAGCGGCCTGATCCTGTTTCAGACCCAGCAGATCGTGCGCGGCGGCGAACGCAACTACATCATGGCCACGGTCACCCTGTTCGTGTCCGTCTACAACCTGTTTTTGAGCCTGCTGCAGTTGTTCGGATTTTTCTTCGGCGAAGAGTAAGGACTGAGGTCTGAGGTCTGAGGTCTGAGGTCGGAGGTCTGAGGTCTGAGGTTTTTGCCATGCTTATTCGTTCTGCCAAGGAGCTTGAGGTCTACAAGTTGGCGTTTGCGCTGTCGATGGAGATTTTCGAACTATCGAAGCGGTTTCCAGACGTGGAGCGATATGCGCTCACGAGCCAAATCCGACGGTCTTCCAGATCCGTTTGTCTGAACCTCCGCGAAGCGTGGGCAAAGCGCAGATATGAGGCACACTTTGTTTCGAAACTAACCGACTGTGACGGCGAAGCAAGTGAAACCGACAGTTCACTTGACTACGCTAAAGCCTGTAATTACATAGGCCCCGCTGTTCACGAAGAACTAACCGGCAGATACCGCAAGCTGGGTGCCATGCTGGGAAAGATGATCAACAACCCAACACCATTCCTCATCAAGCCAAAGGCTTGATCCGACCTCCGACCTCCGACCTCCGACCTCCGACCTCCGACCTCCGACCTCCGAC